>MVCS01000077.1 GCA_002049885.1 Planctomycetales bacterium 4484_123
TGAAGCGCGGCGGCGGAACATCCGGCGTGCTGCGGTCGATTATGGCGCGGTTGTAGCGAAGCATCTGGACGGCGCTAAAGCCGACCAGCCCCGCCAGGAGACAGCCACTCAGCAGCCCCCGCCACCTGAGGCGCAACAGCGTCAGAAGGGCCAGGGCCGTCACCGCCAGCCAGGCGACCACGTTGGTCAACCGGCAGCGCTCCAGGGCCAGCCAGCCGGCCATGGCCAACCCGATGGCGACGACGGCCAGCACCCGCCAGCACCACCGCCGTCCGGGCGGCCCAGATGCCATCAAGGCCTCCACGCCGTAGCCCGCCCCCAGCACCACCAGCAACGAGCCGCCGAAGGCCATGATCTCGCCCAGGTGCCGGCTCTTCTGGAGCCAGCTCAGGGCGTTGCACAGGAGGATGTACGGCACCGGGAGGCACAGCAGGCACAGCAGTCCCAGCAACGTCAACAGCAGCACGAATCGCATGCGTCCCCGGCCCAGGATGAGTCCCGCCACCAGCAGCCCCAGCGTGGCCAGGCCGGTATAATCGTGAACGTGGCCCCAGACCGGTCCGTCGTCCACGAACATACGCCGCAACTGGGGAAGCACCTCGCGGACCCGCACCTCCGCGGCGGGCAGCTCCGTCCACATCACCGGGTCCCAACTCGCCACCGGCTCGGGCTTGTCCATCGTCTTTATGTTGATGAGCACCACCGCCAGCGAGGCCAGGGCGCCGAACAGCACCGCCAGCCACAAGCTGGCCCTGGCCTTGCCGACCCCGCCCCGCACGAAGCCCTTCAGCCGATCCGCCGTGAGTCGGGGGTAGAACAACCACAGCGACGCCAGCAGCAGCGGAACGGCGAACATCAGCAGGTGCAGGCTGTAGGTGCTGAAGACATTGGCGGCCAGGAAGATTACCACCGCGCCCAGCAGGAACCTGGAGGTGGCCGTGGGCTGCTGGTACCAGCGCACCAGGGCGTACAGCAAGGCCAGGAAGACCACCTCCACCGTGTAATAGTGGGCGTTGAGGACGTGGATACACTGGTTGCCGCAAAAGGCCGCCAGGGCCATGACGGTCACGTGCGCCAGGGGGTGCTTGAACAGCCGGAGGGATATCGCCAGGGCCAGGAAGACCACCAGGGCCGGGTTCAGCAGCAGTTGTTGGAAGATGTACAACTGGTACACGGAGACCGGCAGTCCCGCCGCGCGGCTGACCAGGCAGGCCCCTATGAACACAGGCGTGGTGGGGAAGGTCGGCGGGTAGGTCACGAACAACAGGTAGCTAAAGGGGAAGCCTTCCTGGCTCAGAGGGCTCCACCAGGGCAGCTCGCCGTCGGAGATGACCGAGGCGGCGGTGAAGTAGAAAAAGGAGGGAAAGTAGAAGTGGGTATCCCACTCCGGGACGCGCCGCCCTGAAAGAAAAGGCCCCACCTGCACCACCGCGTGCAGGGCGAGGATCACCACGAACGCCGCCGCGATCCAGACCCAAGCCCTTCTACTCATGCCCTGTCCTGTTGGCCCCGGCGGCCGGCACGATCGACCTGTGGGCCAGGTGCTCATTGGCCATCCTGGGCTTCCCGACCGGTCGGCCGGTCCGGGTCCTGGCGGGGCGGGGCCTCGGTCCCGGGGAGCCGCTGGGGCGGCGAATCGGACGAGTGCCCCGCGGGCCCGGTGCGCCTCAGCTCGTGCTCGAAGCCCCGGCTGCTCTCGATGATGTAGTTCGGCCGGCGCTTGGTCTCCAGGTACACCGAGTTCAGGTACAGCCCCAAGATGCCGATGGTCAGAAGCTGGATCCCGCCCATGAACAGCATGGTAACCATCAGCGCCGACCAGCCCGTAGTGGGGTTGCCGAAGATCTTCTGAAGGATCACATAGACCAGCAGGCAGAAGGCGACGCCGGAGACCAGGAACCCGCCCAGCAGCGCCAACTGGAGGGGGATGCCGGAGAAGGAAATCAGGGCGGAGTTCAGGAAGTTGCGGATCACCTTTCGGCCGAAGACGGGGAACTTGGTCTTGCCGCCGGCCCGAGGCTCGCGATGGTAGCTGACCTTCTCCTGGTTGAAGCCGATCCAGCAGGCCAGCGTTGCGGTCCTGCCAGGCCTCCACCAGCTCGGGGATGACCTCCGGCGGGTCCTGGAGGTCGGCGTCCATGTACACCACGGCGTCGCCGCTGGCGAACTCCATGCCGGCCATCACGCACACCGAGACGCCGAAGTTGCGCGACATGTTGATGACCTTGATGTCGCGATGACCCTGAGAGGCCCGTTCCAGGACCTCGGCCGAGCGGTCGGTGGAGTCGTCGTTGACGAAGATCAGCTCGTAGTCGGTCAGCCGGCCTTGCTTGACCAGGCCGCCGAGAACCTTCCGCAGCCGGCCGATGAGCTCTTCCAGAACGTCCTGTTCATTCCGGAAGGACAGCACCACCGACAGCGTCGCCTTCGGCGCCGAGACCTTGGCGGCGTTGATGGCAGCCAGCCTGGCCAGGTTGGGGTTGCTCATGGCGGACCCTGTTCAGTCTCACTCGATCATGGAGGTGGACCGATAGAAGATCTTCTTCCGCAGGTGGCGAGCGATGCGCAGTTCCGGGACGGTCTTGTACATCTTGTGTCGCAGCCGGAAGCGGTAATAGCCCTGGAGGGAACCCAGGACCGTCTTGAACATTCCCCGCCAGAGGCGGTTGCGAATGCCGCCCTGGATGTTGTCCACGGCGTTGGCCAGGATGCTCATGTAGCAGATGTTCCCGATCCAGCGCCGCTGGCGCGCGTCGAACCAGGGGACCTGCCGGCCCTCCAGGTCGTAGTCATCCAGGATCCAGTCGATCCATCCCGGCAGACTTTCGGGCGGGCGCAGCCCGTGCTCCAGCACCAGGGGGTACATGGGCGTGCGGGGGAAGGCGGTGTATGTGGGGAATGTCTCCAGTTGGGCGTCGGGGTTCTCCCGCTTCAGCCGGAAGCCGAAGTCGATGGTGTTGTTGATCTCCTCAATGGTCTCCGTGGTAAAGCCTATGATCAGCGAGTAGGCCGGCACGATGCCGTGCTGCTTGCAGCGCTGGTTGGCCCGGAGGGTGTCCTCCACGTGAAAGCCCTCCTGGATGAGGTCGAGGATGCGGTCGTTGCCGGACTCGGCCCCGAACTTCATGACGCGCCCGCCGCTGCGCTTGATCAGCTCGAGCTGCTCGTCGGTGGCACGGTTGAAATCGTCCACGCGCGAGCCGGTGGCGTACCAGCGAATGTCATACGGACTGTTGACGATGCGCTCGCAAATGGTGAAGGCCCGGTCGTTCTTGACGTAGAACTCGTCGTCGCGGATCCACACGCCGGTCAGGTCGAAGCGCTTCACCGGCTCGAGGATGGCCTCCAGGGCACGCTCCACCGTCATCGGCCGCCAGCGCTTCTCCAGGATGCTCGAGGCGCAGCAAAAGCCGCAACGGTGGGGGCAGCCCCGGCTGGTCTGGCCGATGTCCAGCGTCCGCGGACTGTCCTTGAGAAAGTAGTTGTCCGGGTTGATGTACCTCTCGACGTCGATGAGCTCCCAGGGCACCGGCAGCAGGCCATCGACGTCCAGCAGCGGCCGGGGCGGGTTGACCTTGACCTGCCCGCCGTCCTTGTAGCCCAGGCCCAGAATGCCGTCCAGCGGCCGGTGGTGCTCCAGGGCCCCGACCAGCTCCAGGAAGGTCTCCTCGCCCTCCCCCACCACGACCATGTCCACGTGTTCGTCCTGGAGGGTCTGCTCGGGCAGGATGGAGGCGTGCGGCCCGCCCCAAACGATGGGCACGCGCCCGTCGGTCAGCCTGCGCGCCTCCCGGGCCATTATCAGGGCGAAATAGATCTGCGTGCCCGTCATGGTGGATATGCCCACGCAGATGGTCTCGCGGCAGAGGCTCTGGGCCAGGGTCGCGGCCCAGTGCGGGTCGCGCCGCATGTCGATGATCTTGACCCGATAGCCGGCCTTGTGCACCGGGGCGGCCACGGCCAGTATGGAGTGCGGCGGGGCGACCGTGTGGCCCCCGATATCCAGACCGGTCTTGGGATACATCAGGATGATGTCGGCCTTCCCGTCAGACTGTCCGGTAACGTGTCTCATCGGCCACAGCCCTCGCAATCCGTTCTCGCCGGCGCCGGCCGGGTTCCTTGGCCGGCCGCCTCACACGTTGCCATACTCACTGCGCCGCAGGAAGGCGCAGGCCTTTATCAGCTCGGCGATGCCCGACTGAAGCGAGTATTTCGGCCTGAAGCCGGTGGCCTCGACCTTGGCGTTGGAAACGATGTAGTCCCTCTTGTCCGGGTCTTCGCCCAGTTCGTGCGTGGTGAAGTGGAACTCCGGCAACTGCTTCTTGATCTCCTCGCACAGCTCCCACTTGCTGAGGTTGGCGTCGGAGAGCCCGACGTTGAAGGTCTGGTCAACCATCCTTTCATAATTGTCCATGGCGTGGAGGAACACCCTCGCACCGTCGCGGACGTGGAGGTAGTTGCGTTTGAAGTGGGCCTCGAAGAGCACCACGAAGCGGTCGGTGACCGCCCGGTACACGAAGTCGTTGACCAGCAGGTCCAGCCGCATCCGCGGGCTGACCCCGAAAAGGGTGGCGAAACGGAAGGTGACGACGTTGCCGGCCTCCAACAGCCGCCTCTCGGCCTCCACCTTCTGCCGGCCGTAGAGCGAAATCGGCCGCAGCGGCGTCTCCTCCGTGCAGAACTTGCCCTCTTCGCCGACGCCGTAGCCGCTGTTGGTGTTGGGAAAGATGATGCGCTGCTGGCGGCTGCGGAGCTCCAGCAGCATGACCACGGCGTCCAGGTTGGTGGTCCTGGAGCCCACCGGGTCCTGCTGGCACAGCGGCGCGCCGGTCAGGCAGGCCAGCGGCAGGATGACGTCGGCGTCTCGCATGCACCGGGCCACGAGCTCGCGGTCGCGCGCGTCGCCGCGTACCACCTCGAAGCGATCGTGCCCGCAGTAGCCCAGCAGCGAACTCTGGCGATAACGGAAGTTGTCCAGCGCCACAACCTCGTGGCCCGCCTCCAGCAACTCCGCCACCAGCACTGACCCCAGATACCCCGCAGCTCCGGTCACCAGTACCTTCATGGTCGCCCATCTCCCGATATCGAGCCCGCCCAGCCGGCCAGTCCGGCGGAAACCCGGCCACCCGGGGCCAGCCGGCCGGCCCACTACCTTAGTGGCATCACGCGTTCTTTGGGAACGTTCATCTCCTCCAGGCGGCGGTAGGCCCGCTTCACCCGGCGGAGGTTGGTCAACAGGATGTAGCCGCGGACGTAGCGCACCTGGTGTTCGGCGAGGACCCGGCAGCCGGCGATGCGCTCGCGCTTGGTGGGCCGGTCCGGCACCACGCCGCAGAGCCGAAGCGGCACGTCGCGGCAAAGCACGCGGGCCACCCGGATGTACCCGTCGGTGCCGTAGAAGGCCACTTCGTCGGCCCCGTTGAGATACGCCACGCACAGCCGGTGCCAGCACCGGCGCATCCAGTACCGCTGTCTGAGGGCCAGCCGCCGCAGCCGGCGCACCGGACCGCCGCGAGGCGTCTTTACGCCCGGGTCCGTCCGCAAGCCCAGCCACTGCCGCAGCACCAGCAACGCCAGCAGCGGCACCAGGCGCAGCTTGGTCGCGGCCCGCAGCACCGGCTCGGACCGCTCCGGCCGGCGCCTGAAGACCACCCAGTCAAGACCGGGCAGCGGCTGGCGGCGCCTGACCCTGGCCCGGCCGGCTCTTTCTTGCCCGTCCCGCTCGGGGCGGATCTGGTGCAGCCGGATCGTCTGGCCCCAACTGTCGGCCACGGCGGTATCGAGCCGGGTCTTGTCCACGACCCAGCCCTGGATGCGTTCCGGGCTGATCAGGGCAGCCATGAGCGTCTCAGGCTCATCGCAGCCAGTGAGGCGCTTCCGGAGCATGGCGATAGCCCGGTTCTCGACGGCCGGCAGCACCCGCCCGCTGCTGCGCACGGCCAGCGCCCGCGTGGACATGTGCCTGCCGTCATGGGGCCCGCCGAAATTCTCGTCGCCGGCCTGGCCCGGATGCCAGACATGGTAGATGAACTCGCCCTCGTGCCAGACCTCGCGACGGTTGAAGTTCACCAGCCGCCAGGTCAGCTCGTACGGCCCGCAGATGTGGCCGAGGTAGTCGATGTGCTCGTCGGCCCCGCCGATGGCGATGAGGTCCCGCCGCCGGGCCGACATGCACGCCCCGTAGTTTCGCGTGTGCAGCGGGTCGGAGGTATCCGCCAGGCCGGTGGTGGTCGTGCCCGTCCAGTTGATGCAGCCTTCGCCGGTTACCTCATCGAAGGCGGGGTAGTTGAAGGGATAGAAGCGCCGGTCCATGTTGCGGACCTCGTCATGATGCAGCACCTGGAAGGGGTCCCGGCGGAAGGCCTCGATGATCGACTCCACGAAGGTGGGCCTGAAGAAGGCGTCGGAATCCATGATCGTGACGATCTTGCCCCGGGCCAGGGCGATGCCCACGTTGTACATCAGGTGCTTGTGGTAGTACACCTCCGGCGGCATGTGCATGACCACCCACGTGTCCACCGGCGCCGGCCCGCCGGCGCGCCGGGCCTCGTCGAAGGCCCGGTCGATCTGCTCGGCACGGCGGTCCCAGTACTCGATCCACATCACCTCGTAGCGCTGCCGGGCAACCGTCTGGCGGGCGAAGTAATCCAGGATGTGGAAGCTCTCCCGACAGCCCCAGTCCAGCAGGATGAAACTGACCTCTGGCGGCCGGTCGTACTCGCTGCGGTACAGGATTTCCATGGAAGGGCGCTGCTGCATCGTCCATCCCGGAACTGCCAACTCCACCCACAGGCCGCTTCTTGGTCCCGGCCGGCCGGTTCAACCCCCCGGCCCGGGCTGCGAGCGGCCGGGAACCCCAAGCGCCTGACGTCGCGATTGGGGCCCCCTCAACATGTTCACCACGGCGCGGACAATGTCCGGCGGCCCCGGATAGTAGCGCTGCTCACAACAGGCCGGCACGGGCAGGTCCGGCAGGGCGATGCGAACCGGCGGGGCCTTCAGCTTCGCCGGGGCCAGCCGGCCCAGCGCCGCCGCCACGATCTCCGCAGCCGCCCCGTAGGCCGCGTGGCCCGTGTCCACCACCACCAACCGGCCCGTCCGCCGCACCGAGTCCACCACCGGCTCGATCATCAGCGGCTTCAGCCAGCGCAGGTCTATCACCTCGGCACCAATGCCGTCACCGGCCAGCTCGGCCGCCGCCATCAGGGCGTCGGCCACGCCGTAGCTGATGCCCACGATGGTCACATCCCCACCTTCCCGCAGCACCTGCGGCGGGGCGGGAGCGGCTGAGGAGTTCCCCTCCGGCACGTGCCCGGTGAGGTTCCACAGCCACTTGTGCTCCATGATCATCACGGGGCCGGTGGCCTCCAGGGCGGCCCAAAGCAGGGCCCCCTTCACGTCGGCGGGCGTGAACGGCACCGCCACGTGCAGTCCGGGGAAGTGCGCCAGCACGGCGTGCAGCGCCTGGCTGTGCTGAGCGGCCGAACCCCAACCCCGGCAGGCCACCGTGCGCACCGCCAACGGCAGCTCACTGCGCCCGCCGAACATCGCCGCCCACTTCGCCGCGTGATTGCACAACTGGTCCAGCGCCAGCAGCAGGAAGTCGTTCCGCGGGTGCACCACCACGGGCCGAAGCCCCCCCAGGCTCATGCCCACCGCCAGGCCGGTGATGATCTGCTCGGCCGTGGGAACGTCGAAGACCCGCTCGGTCCCGAAGCGCTCGTGCAGCCCCCGCGTGGTGCCGTAGGTTCCCGCCTTGTCGGTGACGCCCTCACCAAACAGCCTGACCCGCCCGTCCGAGGCCAGTGCGATCTCCAGGGCCTCGGCGATGGCCTGGCTGTACTTCATGGGCCTGGCGCCTGCCGGCAGCAGCGGGCCCAGAGTCGGAGTGGTACCCCAGTTACTCATGGGAAACCTCCACCACGGCTGGGGGAGCCTCAAGGGCCTCGGCGTAGGCGGCATCCACCTCTGCGGCGGCCTCGGCGTCGATGCGCTCCGCCAGCTCGGGGGCCAGTTGTGCCCGGGCGACCTTCAGCGGGTCGTAGGTCTCGAACAGCTCGCCCTCCTCGGCCGGACGGAAACCGTGGGCGATATCGTTTCGCACGCCGTTGTGGTCCAGTGCACGGACGGTGTGGCACTCGACCATCAGCGGCCGGCGAAGCCGGCGGACCTCGGCGATGGGCCCGGCAAGCAGTTCGTCCAGCACGAACACGTTGGAAGACCGCTCGATGGGCACCACGAGGGTGCAAATGCCGAACGACTCGGCCAGCCGGGCCGGCGGCGCGGCCCGGCGCTGGCAAGCCGGCGTGTACACGCTGTAGCGATTATTGGCACAGAGAAAGACCACCGGCACACTATGCAGGGCGGCGAAGTTGAGGCTCTCGGCGAAGACGCCCTGGTCGGCGGCGCCGTCTCCGAACAGCACCGCGGCGATGGCCGGCTCGACCGCAGCCATGCCCAGCCCCACAGCGATGGGCAGCGCCCCGCCGACGATGCTGCTGGTGCCCACCAGCCCGCGCGCCCGGTCGATCACGTGCATGGACCCTCCCCAGCCGCCCGAACAGCCGGCCGACCGGCCCAGCAACTCGGCGAACAGCGCCTTGGGG
>MVCS01000078.1 GCA_002049885.1 Planctomycetales bacterium 4484_123
GGCTGGTGCTGGAGACGCTGCGGCGCTCCGGGGTGCTCCAGCCTTGAGGGGCCTTGGAGGGCAGGGCGGGCCGGTCCAGGCTGGACGTGGTTGGCTTAACTCGTTAGCCTTGAGCATTTTACGCAAGCGATCGCGGCCGGCTGGGGCCGTTCCGGTCCCCTTGGGCGCCACCAGGGACGATCCCGCGGCCGGGGGCGGCACATTTGGCCTAAGGTTTTGTCGGAGAGGGCCTTGCGCTAACACCCGCGGGCCGACCGGCACGAATTGGCGGAAAACCGCCTCTGGGGGCCCTGAAGGGCCGTTTTTTGTTGCCATGCTGCCTCCCGGGCAATACACTATGGGTTATCCTGCTGGAACAGGCTCAATCTGCGACGGTCCCATCGATTAGGGGATGAAGGCATGCCAACGGTCCGCTATGACGACCGCAGCCTGCTCGTGGATGACGAGCGCATCTGGCTGACCAGCGGTTCCATACACTACTTCCGGGTTCCCAACGAGTTGTGGCGGGACCGCCTGCTGAAGGCCAGGCGAGCCGGGCTGAACTGCATCGAGACCTACGTCGCCTGGAACGTCCATGAGACCCAGCAGGGCCAATGGGACTTCAGCGGCGACCGGGACTTGCGCGAGTTCATCGCCCAGGCCGGCGAGCTGGGCTTGTACGTCATCCTCCGGCCCGGGCCGTACATCTGCGCCGAGTGGGACTTCGGCGGGCTGCCGCCGTACTTGGCCGCCCGTAGCAGCGTGGCCTACCGGACCACCAATGCCACCTACATGCATTACTTCGACAGGTACCTCGCCCAGGCGCTGTCGCGCGTGGCGGACCTCCAGGTCACCCGCGGCGGGAACATAATTCTCATCCAGAACGAAAACGAATACTACCACACCACGGTGCCCGAGCGGCTTAACTATTGTGAGTTCATCAATCAACTCTTTCGCCGCGCCGGCTTCGAGATTCCCATCATCACCTGCAACGGCCTGACCGAGCCGCGGATACCCGAGACCGTCGAGTGCGTGAATGCCTGGGCCGACGCGGTGCACCAGCTCAAGCGGCTCCGCAGCCGCCAGAGCGATGCCTTCATGCTGGTCACGGAGTTCTGGGTGGGCTGGTACGACTGGTGGGGAGGGCAGCACCATGCCAAGGACGCCCGCGAGTGCGCCCGGCGGGCGTTGGAGATCCTCGGCTGTGGCAGCCAGTTCAACTATTACATGTGGCATGGCGGCACCAACTTCGGCTTCTGGGGCAGCCGGCTGGCCGTTCACGACTGGGCCTACCAGACCACCAGCTACGACTACGACGCCCCGCTGGCGGAGGGCGGCGGGCTTACCCGCAAGTATTACCTGACCAAGTTGGTCAACATGCTCTCGACGTACTTCGGGCATGTCTTCGCCCAGGGGCGGATGGAGGGCCCCGGGGTGACGGTGCACAGCGGCACGGGGGTGTTGGGCTGCGCCGGGCCGGAGGGCCAGATGGCCGTTATCACCAACAGCGGGCGGGACGACGTGACGGCGGCGAGTGTTTCCCTGCCCGATGGCAAGCAGCTTGAGGTCTCCCTCGAGCCGCTGGGGGCGGTGGCGATTCCGGTGGGGGTCCGGCTGGGCCCGGAGACGGTGCTGGACTATGCCAACCTCATGCCGCTGGGTCTGTTCGGTGAGGCCAGTCAGCACCTGGTGCTGCACGGGCCGGCCGGGTGGGACGGGCGGGTCAGCATCAACGGCAAGGAGCTGCGGGCCACCGTCCCCGCTGAGGACCGGCCCGTGCTGCTGGAGCAGGGCGACCTGCGAATTGTGATCCTCAACAGCGACCTGGCCCAGCGGACCTGGGAGGTGGACGGCACGCTGGTGATGGGGCCGGAGTTCGTGGGCCTGACGCCCGAGGACGTGCAGCTCGGCCGGCACGGCCGCTACAGCCTGCTGAGCCCGGACGGGAAGTTCACGGACAGGAAGCACAAGGTCGCCCCCCGTCGCAAGCCGGCGCCGCCGAAGTTGACGCCCTTCGCCCGCCTGTGTGTTTGTGACGAGCCCATCAACGCCGAGCTGACCTGGCGGAAGCTGGACCGGCCCAAGGACCTGGCCGGGGTGGGCATCGACCACGGCTACGGCTGGTACCGGGTGGTGGTGGACAGCCCGCGGGCCATGACGCGTCGGCTGTTCCTGCCGGACTGCGAGGACCGCGCGGCGGTGTACGTCAACGGTCAGTTCGTGGGCGTCTGGGGCCGGGGGCCCGAGGCCGTCCGCCAGCCGATGCCGGCCAGGTTCAAGCGCGGGCCCAACGAGCTGGTCTTCCTGCTGGACAACCTGGGGCGGGTGAACTTCGGGCCGAAGTTGGGTCAGCGCAAGGGACTGTTCGGCCAGGTCTGGGAGGCCAAGCCGCTACGGCTGAAGAAGTTCAGGCTGCGAGAGGGCGGGGACTTCTCCCGCCGGATGATCCCGCGGATGATGACCCATCTGCTGGGGCAACTGGAGTCGCTTCCCCTGCACACGGCGGAGGTGTCCTTCAACCTTCCGACGCTCTGTCCGGTGCACTTTTCCTACGCCGAGTTGCCGCACCACCTTGTCGTTCTCTGCAACGGCCGGCAGGCGGGATTCCTGCCGGACAGCGGCGGCTACGGCGACCTGACGCTGGGCAACGAGCTGAAGCGCGGCTCCAACAGCCTGAAGCTGCTGGTGTGGGGCCAGCTTGAGCCGAAGGAGCTGGAACGAATCAAGCTGCACCTGCTGGTGGAATCGGTCACGGCCAAGGGGGCGTGGTGGTATCGGCCCTGGGCGCTGCCCGGCGGGCCTGGCCGGGTGGTGGGCAAGGGCCTGCCGGCGTGGTACCGCTGTAGCTTCAAGTACGACAGGGCGGTGGAGCTGCCGCTGTTCCTGCGGATCAGCGGGGCCAGGAAGGGCCAGATCTATCTCAACCGCCACAACGTGGGGCGGTTCTGGAATCTGGGCCCCCAGGAGTATTACTATCTGCCCGAGCCGTGGCTCCAGGAAGAGAACGAACTGCTGATCTTCGAGGAGCAGGGCCAGACGCCTTCCGGCAGCCGGCTGGTGTACCGGCCCATGGGGCCGTACCGCCCGTGACCGACCCGACGGCAGGCGCGTGCCGATTTTCGTTTGAAAGGACGCTTCGTTTCTGATAGAAGGCCCCGGGAAGAGTTGACTTGCGACGTCGTCGCTGCATGTCCAGGCAAGCCGACGCTGATCGTGTCGTTGTTTGAGTCTCCAGCCTTCTCTGGCAAGCGAATGGGAAGGGGCAGCTCATGCATACGGTGACCAAGAAGGAACTCATCGACCGCATCGCCGAGAGCACGGGGATGAAGCACGTGCAGGTCAAGAAGGTCGTGCAGGGCTTCTTGGACGCGGTCATCGAGGAGCTCAGCAGGGGCAACCGGCTGGAGTTCCGCGACTTCGGCGTTTTCGAGGTCCGCCAACGCAAGGCCCGCACCGCTCAGAACCCCAAGACCATGGAAAAGGTCCACGTGCCGGCCAAGCGGACGGTGCGCTTCAAGGCTGGCCGGCTGATGAAGCAGAGGCTCCAGCCGCCCGAGCCGCCGGCCCCGGCCGAGCCGCCGTCGGCCCCGGCCCCCGAGCCGCCGGGCGGGGGCATGCCCTGAACCCACTCGGCGGGCCCGGAGGACCGATGACCGCCGTCGCTGTGGCGGGTGACTCGTCGCTTGTGCCGGCGAGGGGTCCGGCCCGTGTGGTCGGATCGATGCGGCTGGAAACATTGGGCGAGCGTTGAGCATGCAGGAGCCGCACCGGTAGGTTTCCCGCTCGGGGAGGCTCGCCGGTCAGTGCAGCGGCAAGCCGTCGGGCTGGCCGCTTTTTTGGTGCTGTGGTCCTGTGGGCCGGCCGGGCCGTTCTCGCCGCCCTCCAGGTGCCCAGGGAGCGTTGAGCCTCAGCCGGTGAGCATCTCTTCCAGGCGGTCCAGGCCCTTGTCGATCTGCTCGATGCCGGTGGCGAAGGAGAGCCTGACGCAGTTGTCGGCCCCGAAGGCCACGCCCGGCACCAGGGCGACCTTGGCCGTCTGGAGGCAGGCCCTGGCGAAGTCCAACGAGCCGGTGACCTCCACCTCGCCGAAGGTCCGCCCGTAGTGGGCTGAGACGTCCGGGAAGCAGTAGAACGCCCCGGTGGGCTGGACGCAGCGGACTCCCTCGATGGCCTCCAGCCGCTGGTGCATGTGTCGCCCGCGCCGCTCGAACTCCTGCCGCATGGCCTCCACGGCTGCTGGTGCGTCCTGGTGGGTGTAGGCCGCCAGGGCGCCGGCCTGGGCGAAGCTGACCGGGTTGGTGACCTGATGGGAGGCCATCGTGGCCATGGCCTTGACGACCTCCTTGGGGCCGGCCGCCCAGCCCAGTCGCCAGCCGGTCATGGCGAAGGTCTTGGACAGGCCGTTGATGGTCAGCGTCCTGTCCGTCAGGCGCTCGTCCAGGGCGGCGAAGCTGACGAACTTCGTCTGGCCGTACACCAGCTTCTCGTAGATCTCGTCGGAGAGGACCACCAGGTCGGTCTGGAGCACGGCCCGTGCCAGGTCGGCCAGTTCCTCCGGGCTGTAGGTCACGCCGGTGGGGTTGCAGGGGCTGTTGAGCACCAGGGCCTTGGCGCCGTCGGCGTGGGCGAGGATGTCATCGGGGGTGATCTTGAAGCCCTTTTCCGGCCCGGCCGGGAGGAAGACGGGCTGGCCGCCGGCGAGCTTGACCTGCTCGGGGTAACTGACCCAGTAGGGCGAGGGGATGAGCACCTTCTCGCCCGGTTCCAGCAATACCTGGAAGGCATTGTACAGGGCGTGCTTTCCGCCGAAGGTCAGCAGGACCTGTTCGGGTGAGTAGTCCAGGCTGTTCTCTCGCTTGAGCTTCTCGGCGATGGCGGCCTTGAGTTCGCCGGCCTTGGCCGGGGTGTACTTGGTGTCCCCGGCGTCCAGGGCCGCCTTGGCCGCGTCCTTGATGAACGCTGGCGTGTCGAAGTCCGGCTCGCCGGCGCCGAAGCCCACCACGTCGATGCCACGTGCCTGCATCTGCTTGGCCCGCGAGGTCACCTCGATCGTGACGCTGGGGTTGACCGTCCTGATTCGCTCGCAAAGCTCCATGATGCCTCCCGTGAATCGTTGGCCGGCTCGTGGTCAGCCGGTCAGGCCCATCACCATACCGGGGGCGCGTGATTTGTCAAACGGCGTCGTCGGCCGGCAGGCGGGCAGTGGTGAGCGGCGCAGGTTCGTCGCCAGCAGGCGAGCCCCTGTGCCCAGAAAGCTCCCGGCCAGACGGATCGACTTTGCCCTCCCGTGCGTCTAACATGCCGGTGACTGGAGGACGACCATGACAACGACACGGCGCGGCGTGGGGTTTGTTGCGGTGCTGGTGGTCTGCCTGGGCCTGGCCGGCAGTCTGGCTCTCGGGGCCGAGGCGGGCTGGTCGATGCGAAAGCTGCCCGGCTGCGAGGACCTCCCCAAGCGCATGGCCGCGTTCTACCGGCCGGTGGAGGTTCGCCTCAAACCCGCGGCCAGGCAATACGAACTGCCGTTGGACCTTTCCCGGCTCAACAATCCCAATTTCGGGAAACTGGCCTATCCCTTCCAACAGCGCGACCTGGCGGCGAAGGCCAACGCCATGCTGGCCAAGAACGGCTTCGTGGTCTTTCCCGCGGGGCGCTTCGACGACGTGGTGAGCTTCTACAAGGCCGTCAAGAGCCGCGGGCTGCCCATCTTCGTCACCTCCGACTCGCTCTTGCATCTCTACCACATTCAATTCGACGAGACGCTCAGGGCCATCGAGGAACGAGAGTTCGTCAAAGACCTGTTGGCCATCAGCAGGGCCATCCAGGCCGAGGCGACCAAGCTCCACGCCAGCACCAGCGGCGACCTGAAGAAGGCCGCCCGGTTGTTGGCCGGCTACGCCACCGTGCCCGTCGTGCTGCTGGGCCGGACGGGCATGGACGCAGAGGCCCTCGAGGCGCTGAAGGAACTGAACTCCTGGCCGCCCCGGCCGAGCTGGCGCCAGCGCGACGCGTTCGTGCGGAAGTACTCGGAGCTGTTCCAGGCCATCCGCAAGGAACAGCGCCTCCCGCCGCAGCGCTACGGCCTGAACGTGCCGGTGGTCAGGCGCGCCCTGCAGCGCTACATCAAGGCCCATCCCGTCGCCGCCGACGGCACCGCGGGGGCGGTGCCGGATTTCGTGGCCGATGACGTCAAGGCCGAGCTGGAGCTGATCGCCGCCCACAAGGGCTTCGCCCCCAGCCCGCTGTTTGCCTACAAGGAGGACTACTCCCAGTACGTCCCCCGCGGCCACTACAGGCGCAGCAAGAAACTCAAGCAGTATTTCAAGGCCATGATGTGGTACGGGCGGATGACGTTCCTCATCCGCGGCCAGACGGGCCGGGTGGCGGGCCTTGTGCCCATGCCCGTCGCCCGGGTGCAGACCCTGGCCGCCTGCATGCTGGCCGGGATGATGGAGGGCAAGCTGCCTGACGGCCGGCCGCTGGCGCAGGTGTGGGACCGGCTGTACGCGGTGACGGCCTATTACGTGGGCCTGGCCGACGACCTGACGCCGTATGAGTATCGTTCGGCCCTGCGGGTCGTCTTCGACGGGCCGGTGAGGCCCTCGGGCCTGCTGGACGTGGAGAAGTCCTTCC
>MVCS01000079.1 GCA_002049885.1 Planctomycetales bacterium 4484_123
TGGGTGGTGCTGCCGGTGGTCTGGGTGGCCCTGGAATACGCCCGCGCGCACGCGCTGAGCGGTTTTCCGTGGTTCTTCCTCGCCCACAGCCAGTATCGGCGCGTGCTGCTGATCCAGGTTTGCGACCTGGTCGGTCAGTACGGCGTCTCGGTGTTCGTTGCCATGGTCAACGGCGTGCTGATCGACGCCCTGGGGCTGTGGCTTTTCCGGCGGGCCTGCGGAGCAGCTCGCCCGGTTCGGCATGTGGTGGCGGGGGCGGCGGTCAGTGCACTGGCGTGCGCGTTTCTGGTCGTTTACGGCTATGCGCGGGTGGGCCAGAAGGCCACCCGGCCCGGGCCGACGGTCGGTGTGGTCCAGCAGGCCTTTCCGATATCTCTGTTTCGCAAGGGCGCCCCGCCCGAGGAGGTCTTCGCCAAACATCGGGACAACTCCCTGCCGCTGCGCGGAGCCGGTTGCGACCTGGTGGTCTGGCCGGAGAGCATGTTGGGCTACGGCGGCATGGACCCGGAGCAGATTCTGGCAATCGACCCGCTGGCCATTGACGTCCGCACCGGCCGGCGGCGCTGGACGGCCAGGGAGCAGCAGATGATCCGCCGCTGCCAGGCGGACGTCCGGGCGCTTCAGGTCCTGCTGGCGGACCTGGGCTGTCCCCTGCTGGCCGGCGGGCCCATGACCGACCCTGCCACGGGTCTGCCGACCAACTCGGCCCTGCTCTTCGACCGCGGCCCGACCGGGCGCATCCGGCTGGTGGGCCGGTACGACAAGATGCACCTGGTGCCCTTCGGCGAATCCGTGCCCTTCCGGACGACCTGGCCGGGGCTGCACCGGCTGCTTCGGCGGTTCGTCCCGGAGGCGATGCCTCAGTTGGCAGCGGGCAGGAAGCCCGTGGTCTTTGAGATCACCGCTGGCGGCGAAGGCGATGGCGATCAACGCTTTGGCGTCGTCGTGCCGATATGCTATGAAGGTGTTTTCTCGCGTGTGTGCCGCAGGTTGATTATGCACAATGGCCGCAAGAGGGCAGACCTGCTGGTCAATATTTCCAACGACGGCTGGTTCGTCCTGGCCACCGCCCGCTGGAACCACGCTTCGACCGAGCTGGATCAGCACCTGGCCCAGTACGTCTTTCGGGCGGTCGAGCTTCGCGTGCCGGTGGTCCGCGCCGTCAACACCGGCATCAGCGCCTACATCGACTCGAACGGGCGCATCGTCGGGACGGTCAGGGGCTACCGGGGCCGGCGGAAGATGATCGGCGGGCGGCTCGTGGCGCATACGCTTGTGGACGAAAGGGTTTCGCTATATAGTCTGATCGGCGACAGGGTTGGGGACGTCTTCGCGTGGGTGCTTAGCGCGGGCGCCGCAGTTATTGCCATGTTTCTGCTCGGCAAGCGGCGGAAATCGAAGGAGTGAGGATGGGTCGTACAGACAGTTACAGCGGATCGGGATTCCCGTGGTATGGGATGGCTGTGTGGGCGGGGATGCTGCTTGCCGTTGGCTGTGGCAATACGGCGACGGAGTTGAAGGCCGTTCCCACGCAGGCCTACGTGGACGCCCGGTGGGTGCTGCTTCAGGCGGCGGAGGACCCCGACCCGCGGGTGCGGACCAATGCCCTGGAGGCCCTGGCGGTCACGGAGGGCAAGGCGGTCGGGGCGATATTCGTCCAGTCGTTGAAGGACGACCGCGTGCCGGTCGTGGCCGCGGCGGCCATGGCCATCGGCGAGTGCCGATACGCCCCGGCCTTGCCGGAATTGGTCAGGCTCGCACGCGACCCAAAGACCCCGCCGAAACTCCTCTGCGCGCTGATTTACGCCCTGCACCGGCTGGGCAACGACGAGTTCACCAACGCCCTCGGAGGACTGCTGCACCATCGCGACAAGTTTGTGCGGGCCGAGGCCGCACGGATCATGGGCAAGATGGGCGTCCCCAGCGCCGTCGGACCCCTGAAGTCCGTCCAGCGGGACGATTACGAGGTGGTCGTCCGCCTGAACGTGGCTGAGGCCCTGGCCGTGCTGGGCGACGAACGCTCCATCGGGCTGCTTGAGGCCTTCACCAAGAGCCAGTTCCTGGAGGACCGCCTTATTGCGGTGGCCGCCCTGGGCAAGCTCAGGCACGCGCGCTCGGTGTACGTTCTCAAGCGACTGTTGAAGCAAAGCGCCCAGGACCCGATCGTGCGCGTGGCTGCCGCCGGCTGCCTGGCCGAGCTGGGTGAGGATGACGGCAGGGAGTGCTTGTTGAAAGCGGTCAAGGACCCGCGGGCCGTGCTCCGCAAGGCTCGCGGCAGCAAGGCGAACATCCGCACGGCCGAAATCACCACGCTTCAGACGCTGGCCGTCCTGGGCCTGGAAAAGCTCGGCGAGGTCCAGGCGGTGGACATCGTCTATCCCCTGTTGCGCTCGAAGCGGGGGCCGGTGCGGGTGGCTGCGGCGCGAACGATCCTGCGGCTGTTGGCACGCTACCGGCCGGCCGGGGCACCGCCCCGTCGGGCCCGCCGGGGGTCACCGCCTGCGACCCAGCCGACCTCGGGCCCGGCCCGGCGCCCCAGGCTGCATACCTCCGGGGCCAAGGATTGACGTAGAGGCAACGACAGGCGGCGTCTGGCGGGGCCCCAGCCGGCCCAACGACTGGGCTTGGGGCCTCCGATGGGGAGCTCAGCAGGCACGTTGCCGGCCGGGCTCCGGGTGGCGCGTCCCCGGCGCGGGCGCTGTGGTGAGGTTGTCTCTGGCTGGCGATGAGCCGGCCGGCAGCGTGCCAGACGCCGTGGCACGGGTTGCAGAACTCTCCAGACGTTACGCGACGGCGCTGCTGTTGAAGAGGCTGGCGACGATCGCCCAGAAGGAGACGCACAGTTGAGTACGCTGACGAAGATCTGCGTGGTAGTGCTGGTGCTCTTGACGCTGTTCGCGTCGGTGGTGTTCATCCGCAAGGCGGGCGTGGATACGAACTGGAGGGCCTACGCCGAGAAGCAGAGGCACCGCGCCAACATCCAGGAGAGCTACGCCCGTGCCCAGATGGTGGTGGCCCGGCACTGGCAGCAGCTGTACGAAGAGGCGGTCCGCGACGCCAAGAAGGAGCGCGACCGGTTCGACACCACCCTGGCCAACAGGGACAGCGAGCTGGCCCGTTTGGCCAGGTCTGAAGCGGAGCTTCAGGGCCAGCTTACCGAGTCCCAGGACCTCAACAAGGCCCTGGAGAGCACGCTGAAAGCACAGGTGGAGTACAACAAGGGCCTTGTTGAACAGTTGGACAAGCAGCGGAAGGACAACATCCAGCTCGCCGACCAGCTCCGCCGCTCACGCGACAAGATCAAGGAATACCTCATCGATATCGACAACCTCAAGAAGCAAGCGGAGTTCCTTCAGGAGCAGCTCACGGCCAAGGAAGGCGAGATCACCGATCTCCAGAACAAGCTTCAGCGGTTGGAGAGCGAAGTGGCCCGGCTGAGGGCCGGCGCCGGGGGTGCCGTGCCCGCCGCCGCCGTGGAGGCGGCCACGCCGGTCGGGGAGAAAATCAGCGCAGTGGTGCTGGCGGTCCAGGGCGACCTGGCCAGCCTTAACGTGGGTTCGGCCTCGGGGGTCAAGAAGGGAATGGTCTTCACCCTCTACCGGGACGACAAGTTCGTGGCTCATCTCCGGGTGGCTGAAGTGGGTCCCGCAACCTGCGCGGGTGTCCTCTACGACCGCACCGATGCGGTCAGGCAGGGCGACAAGGCCACCAACAGGCTGGACCTGGAGTGAAAGGAGCGGAGCCATGGCGGTCCAAGCCCCAGAGCCGGTAGTCAAGGTAAAACCCTCTTCAAACGTCTACACCGTTCTGCTGATTGTGGCCATTCTTTGCCTGGGCGTCGCGGTCGGAATGACCGTCTATGACTTGATGGAACGCTACGGGCTGCTGTTCAAGGAGCTTTTCACGGGCCAGGAGATCCCGCCGACGTGAGGCCCATTGCCCGTCGCTGCCGCTCGGTGGGGCCTCGCCGAACGGCGCTGGGATGCTCGCAGAGTCCGGACGCCCGGTTGGGTTCGATAGGGCGGCCTGGTTCGATACGCACGGAGGGCGGTGCCGCTGGCCGGTGCGGCCGGGCCTGACCAGAGGCCGCCAGCGGGCAAGGATGATGAGGCCATGATCTTCGACTCCATCTTGGGGCTGTTCTCGCTGGACATGGGCATCGACCTGGGCACCTGCAACACCTTGGTGTGTGTTCGCGGCCAGGGCGTGGTGCTGAACGAGCCGTCGGTGGTGGCCGTCAAGCGAGGCACGAACAAGGTGCTTCAGAACGGCAACGCCGTGGGCCTGGTGGCCAAGGAGATGATGGGCAAGACCCCCGGGTCCATCAGCGCCATCCGTCCCATGAAGGATGGGGTCATCGCCGATTTCGACATCACCGAGGCGATGCTCTCGTACTTCATCCGCAAGGCCCATCGCGGCCGGACGCTGATCAAGCCGCGCGTGGTCGTCTCTGTGCCCTCGGGCATCACGGCCGTGGAGAGGCGGGCGGTGCTGAACTCCGCCGAGCGAGCCAGCGCCCGACGCGTGTACCTGGTGGAGGAACCCATGGCGGCGGCCATCGGCGCCGGATTGCCCATCACCGAGCCCACCGCTTCCATGATCGTCGATATCGGCGGCGGGACCACCGAGGTCGCCATCATCTCCATCGCCGACATCAGCGTCTGTGAGTCCATTCGCGTCGCCGGCGACGACATGGATGAAGCCATCGCCGCCCACATGAAACGCACCTACAACCTGATGATTGGCGAGCAGACCGCCGAGCGGATCAAGGTCGGCATCGGCTCGGCGGCCCCGCTGCCCGAGGAGCTGACCATGGACGTCCGCGGGCGGGACATGATCTCCGGCCTGCCCCGCAAGACCCTCATCTCCTCCGAAGAGGTGCGCGAGGCCCTGCGCGAGCCGGTCGGCGCCATCATCGACTGCGTCATGCGCACCCTGGAGAAGGCCGAGCCGGAGTTGGCGGCCGACCTGGTGGACAACGGCATCGTGCTGGCCGGCGGGGGGGCGTTGCTCCGCGGCATCGATGTGGTCATCTCGAACGCCACCGGCCTGGACGTACGCGTCGCCGACGACCCCCTCACCGTCGTGGCCCGGGGCACCGCCGTGTACCTCGAGCACCTCGACCTCTGGAAGGACACCCTCGAGTCCGACGAGGACAGCATGCTGGGCTAGGTGCTGCCTGACATGCAGCTCGGGCTTCGGCCGGCGTGCTCGGCGGCTGACTTCGTCCGGCTGCATCGGCGATTCGGCCTTGAATCGCCTCCTTCACCTTCCTTGCCAGCCACCCAGGGCGCTTGCCGTCGCATCGGAGGAGCTTCCGGCCGCCTGCCGTTCGCCGTCATCTCGAGCGAGCTTCGCAGTGGCTCTGCGGTCTCAGGTCAGCGCCGTCAGCGCCAGGGCGATGCCCGAGACAGTCAGCACGGCTCCGCACACCGCGTCAACTGCCCGGAAGAAGTTGGGCCCCACGCGGTCGGGCCGGCTGCGTATCAACAGCGAGATGGACAGGAACCAGCAGCTCAGGCCCGCAGTGGCCGCGGCGGCGCCCTGCCAGACCGCCGCCGAGCCGGGGGCGACATGGCCTTTTTCGATAAGTTTGGCCCCGGCGCCCAGCCAGTACAGCAGCACGGCCGGATTGATGAGGGTAAGTCCCGCCCCGGTCAACAGGTCGCGCAGGCGGCTTGCGCCGTTGCTGCGGGTGCGTTCGGCCCGGGCCGCAGCCAGTACCCGCCGCGGGTTGCGAACGGCCTTGCGCAGGATGAGCAGTCCGATGGCCAGGATGACCGCCGCCCCCGGCAAACCCACCCAGGTGCGGATCTGACCTATCGGCAGCCGGTCCATGAGCTGGGCACCCCCCCAGAAGCCTACCAGGATGTAGGTCGCCTCCAACATCACGCAGCCCAGGCTCACCCACAGGGTTCGCGTCCAGCCGGCAATCAGGCCGCGCCGGATGGCGACCATGTTCACTGGCCCCATGGGGGCGGCGGCAAGCAGCCCCGCCAGGAAGGCCGAACTGATTAGCAGGGCGGTGGTCACGCTCTGTGTCCGTCTCGGGCCTGCGGCTTTCGCCTTGGCTTGATCGATTCGAGCGGCCCTATGTTATCGGCAAGCTGCCCGTAGCGCCAACACGGCCTCTGTGGGCGGCGGCCCTTGCCCGGATTTGTGGCGTTGATGTATGATGCCGTCGCCGGGGGGTGGGCGGCGGATTGGCCGAGGATGAGGCTTCGGGCGAAACCTTCGAAGGGGTGGGTCTTGGGCGGGCTTTGCCTTCTCAGCGCCGCGCTGATGGTGTTGCCCGGCTCCCGATGGCTGGCCCGGGCGGCCCGTCCCGTCCTGGTGCCGCTCTCGGCGCTGGGCATGAACGTGCCCGTGTCCGTCTGGACCCGAATGGATGAAATCGCCGGCCGGGACCGGGCCCGCCCCGACCGGCGGGTGGCCGAGCTTCGCCGGCTGCTGCTGGCCCAGCAGGAGGTCATCGACCGGCAGCGCCGGCGAATGGAGGTGCTCAGCGGGTGGCGCTCCAAGCTCAAGGGTTTCAAGTGCCGGCTCATCGAGGCCAGCGTCATTGGTGCCGAGGCCGTGCCGCTGCAAGACCGCAGGTTGCTGGATGCGGGCAGCAGCCGGAAGGTCGCCCCCGGCGACCTGGTGACTACCCGCAGGCTCGTCCACGAGCGGGACATCGCCCTGCCCGAGGGGCTGTTGGTGCTGGGGCGGAACTACCTGGTCGGCAGGGTCGTGGACTGCGCCGCCTTCAGCGCCACCCTGCAATTGGTGACGGACCGTTCTTTCGAGATGCCGGCGCTGCTGTGGCGACTGGTGGGTCCGGGCCAGCAGCGGACGATCTACACGCAAGGGCCAAACGGCGCCCGGCGGAAGGTGGTGGTCCGTCACGACGGTCGCGGCCCGGCCATGCACGCCGTGGGCGAGCCCATCCTGGTAAAGGCCCAGGGCAACGGCCGGTGGGTCGTGCTTCGCGACGTGCCGGCGGAGTACGGCGTCCGCCGCGGTGACCTGCTGACCTCGGCCGGTTCGCTGCAGTTCATTCCCTTCGGCCTGCGGATCGGGCAGGTCGTCCGCACCGAGCGTTCCAAGCGCGAGCCGCACTTCGTGACGGTGTACGTCGAGCCCTTCGCCGACCTGGGACGGCTCAGCGACGTGTATATCATCCAGCCGGTGAGCCCATGATACGCTGGATCTACTTCCTCATCCTGGTGCTGCTGGCAGTGGTGGTGCAGACTTCCGTGGTGCCGGTGGTCTGGTTCAGGACGCCGCTGGGGTATGTGGGGCCGGAGCTGCTGGCGGCGGTGGCGGTGTTCGTGGCGTTGCACGTCCGCTCTCGGGTCGAGGCGGCCCTGGCGGGCTGGACGCTGGGCTTCGCGATCGACCTGACCCTCAGCGGTCCGGGCATGGGCCTGGCGTCCTTGCTGTACATGGCGGCCAGCGTGGGCGTGTACCAGCTCCGCGAGGCCGTCTTTCACGAGCGGGCGTCTCTGCAGTTCATCCTGTCCCTGCTGTTCTGCCTGTTCGTCTATGAGCTGTGGACGCTTTGGGGACTGCTGTCGGGGCACTTGAGTCGCCCGGTGGCGGGCGGGCAGGCGGTGCTGGCGGCGGGCCTGGCCGTCTACACCGCCGTGCTGACCCCGCTGGTCTGCCGCGTGCTGAAACCGTTCCAGAAGCTGCTGATTGCGACCCCGCCCGGCCGGGGCCGAAGGTAAGCCATGTACGAACGCCGGTTGAAGATTTTCCTGTTGATCGTTGGTCTCGGCATGCTGGTCATCCTGGCCCGGCTGGCCTACATGCAGTTGCTCCAGGCCGATGAGCTGCGCGCCCAGGCCGAGGAGAAGCTGACCCTCTGGGAGACCCTGCCCACCACCCGGGGCCGGATCTTCGACCGCCGCAACCGCGTCCTGGCCGAGAACGAGCCCTGCTACGAGTTCTGCCTCCACTATCGCATGCTCACCGAGGACCTGCCGACGAGGAGCCGTTGGGTCCACCGCCAGCTCCGCCGGCTCAGGAGGCAAGAGGGTCTCAGCGCCGCCCAGGCTGAGGAGATATACCGGCGCCGGGTCAAGCGCACCTGGGAGCTGGCCCAGCGGTTGACCGGCGCGACCCGCAACGAGATGGCGCGAGCCGCCCAAGACGCGGTTCGCCGGGTGCGGGCCTGGCGCCGCAGCCACGGCGGGCCCGTGCGCGAAGAAAACATGCCCCATCCCATCGTCACCGGCCTGGATGAGGCGCAAGCGGTGGCGCTCCGGCTTCGACTGAAGGAAATGGTCGGCGCGTCGGTTCGGCCGGCCCATCGGCGGCGCTATCCCGCGGGCGCAGCGGCCTGTCACATCATCGGCCGGCTGGGCCCGGTCACCCGGCAGGAGATGGCGGCTTTGAATCCCGCGGGACAGCTTTCGCTTCAGGCCGAACTGTCGCGCTACCTGCCCGGCGACCTCATCGGCAAGGGCGGGGTGGAGAAGGCCTGCGAGCGGCTGCTGCGCGGTCGCCGCGGCCGGTACTGGCGAAAGCGGCGGACCGGCCAGGTGGTCAGGGAGGTCCCGCCGATACCCGGCCGGGACGTGCACCTGACCCTCGACCTGGAACTCCAGAAGGAACTTGCGGCCCGGCTCGGCCGGCCCGGCGCCATCGTGGTCCTGGACGTGCCCACCGGCGAGGTGCTGGCGATGGTTTCCCTGCCGACTTACGACCTGAACCGCTACCGGCAGGAGTTTGCCAGGCTGGCCGCCGACAGGGTCAACCTGCCGCTGTGGAACCGCGCGGTGGCCGTGCGCTACCCGCCGGGCTCGACCTTCAAGCCGCTGGCGGTCATGGCCGGACTGTCCAGCGGCAGGATCACGCCGAGCTCCACGTTCAACTGTCCGGGCTACCTCATCAGCCCCACGTACCCGGCCTTCCGCTGCTGGATCTACAAGCGCTATCATCGAGGCCACGGCTCGTTGGACGTGGTGGGCGCGCTGGAGCACAGTTGCAACGTGTACTTCTACAAGCTCGGCCAGAAGTTGACCCTTCCGGTGCTGGTCCACTGGCTGGAGCTGATGG
>MVCS01000080.1 GCA_002049885.1 Planctomycetales bacterium 4484_123
GGCCTCGCTGGCACGGAGGGCCTCCAGCATTCGCAGCCGGGAGCACAAGTGTCCCAAGGTCGAGGCATACAACCCCAACAGCTCGCGCTGATTGAGGCTCATCGGCTCACCTGAGAGCAAGTTGTCGGCGCACAAACAGCCGATGATCCGCTCGCCGTCCCACAGCGAGGCAATGGCGATTGTGCCCCGGCCAACGATCCGGCCCTCGCCATCCAGCAGGTCCGTCTCCTCGACCACGCCCAGCCGGGAACCCTCCCGCAGCATCCGCCCCATGAGGCTATTCGGGTCCACCGGCCCGCACTCGGCACGCTCGTCCTGGAGCCGGCCGTGCTCGTCCACGCCGAAGCTGCCGCGGACCACGTTAGGCTCACCGGTCAGGAACCACAGGCCCAACCGTTCGAAACCCAATTTCCCCCGCCCCAGCTCGACGGCCCGACGACAGAGCTCGTCGAAGGACTCGACCGTGGACAGCTCGTTGACCACGCCGTGCAAGGCCCGCAACTTCTCCAGGAAGGCCCGCTCGGCCTTTTCCCTCTGGCGCAGGGCCTCTGTCGCCCGCCGTTCCACCGTCACGTCGCGGGCATAGATGGCCACCTGTGTGACCTTGCCGTGGCTGTCACGCACCGGATACACGTGCGTGTCCAGCCACCTGCCGCCGCGCTGGTCCTGGACGCGCAAAGCCTGGCCGGTACGGACGACCTGGCAGAACTGCTTCCAGCGGCGGGCGGCCACCTCCGGCCCGAACAAGTCAAAGGCGCACCGCCCCACCAACTCCGAGACACTACCGCCCAGCGACCGGGCCGCCTGCTCGTTCAAGGCCAGGATGACGCCGCGGGTGTCGTACAACAGCGCCCGGTCCATGGACGCGTCCAGCAGTGCCCGGGCGGTGGCCTCGCTGCTGGCCAGGGCGTCCTGGGCCCGCCGACGCGTGCACAGGTGACCCAGGGCCGAGGCGTACAACGCCAGCAACTCGCACTGGTAACGGTCCAGCGGCCGACCCGAAAACAAGTTGTCCACGCAAAGAAAACCCAATACCCTGTGGCCATCCCACAGTCCGGCCACCGCCCGCATGGCGCCTCGACGAACCTTGGTGCCCTCATCCAAAGTCAGGTTCCGCTCCACTATCGCCCCCAGCTCCTCCCGGCTGACTATCCGCGAAAGCCATTCCTTCAGCACACGGTTGCGATAGCCGCGCTCGTCACGAATCCGACCATGCTCGTCGATGCCGAACGACCCGACCATGATCTGCGGGTCCTCGGTGCAAAACCAAAGTCCCACCCGCTCGAAGCCCAACCGGTCCCGCCCCAGCTCGACGGCACGCCGGCACAACTCGTCGAACGACTCCGCCAGCGACAACTCGTTGACCACCTCGTGCAGGACCTTCAGGCGGTCCATGAACCCCCGCTCAGCCCGCTCCTGGCGCCGGATGGCCTCCTGGACGTTCTGCAACTCCGTCACATCGGCCGAGATGACCAGTGCAACCCTGCGCTGCGAGTCGGGGTCAGTCACCGGCTCGACGCTGCTGTGAAGGCACCGCCGCCCGCTGGCCAGTTCGACCCACCTCAGACTGCTGCGACTCTGACCGGAAGTGATGATTTGACGGAGGCCGGCTATGTACTCTTCCACCGCCTGGTCGGGCAGTAACGACCGAATGTTCTTGCCGACCAGGTCGTCAGGGCGTCCCCCCAGCATGGCGGCGGCCCTGGCGTTGAGGCACAGGATGGTGCCGTCCTCGTCGATAAGGCTGGCGGCCGTCAGGTCCGATTCCATCAGCGCCCGCCAGAGCTGCTCGTGTTCCGCCAGGGCGAATTCCGCGCGCCGTTGCGCCTCACGGGCCTGCCGACATGCCTCCTCCAGCTCCCGCACGCGACGCCGCAGTCGCTCCAGTTCTCCTTCCATTCCCGTGGATTGCTGAGCATCCGCCATTTGACTGCCCCTTCCCGGGTTCCCGACGCCTTCCCCAGGCCGAGCCGCCGGAATCAGAGGCCCGGGACGACTGTTTATTACCATTATTCTATCTGCAAAGGCCGACACGTCAGGCCATTTCCACCAAGCCGATGCCCGAAAGACATGGCGAACCTGGACCTTTCCCCCAACCGGCCCCAGCCGATAGAATCCAGTAATCATGTCACCCGCACCCGTTGGAAATGCCGACAGCCCCGGCGCCCTGTTGCACGTAGGCCTCGTGGCCGGCCCCAGGAGCCTGGCCGAGCTGGGCCCCGTGGTCCGCCACCTGACGGTGGGCCTGCTGGACCAACCCATGCGCGTGACCCTGGTACACCCAGCCGGCGCGGCCCCGGCCCACCTGCCCTCCCCGCCCGTGGGCATGGTCAACTACGCCATTTCCCGAGTGCCGCTGCTCCGCAACCGGCAGATACGAGCCCTTGTTGAGACCCTCCAACCCCTGGGCCTGGACCTGCTGCACGGCCTGGACTGCAACGCCCTGCCGCTGACCCGCCGGCTGGCGGCCGGGCTGGATCTGGACTACCTCATCGCCCTGACGAGCCTGGAAGGGAATTTCCGCTTCTCAGACCCGCACTGCCGATATGTGCTGGCCGCAAGCGAGCCCATCCGCGAGCTCCTGCTCGCCAGCTCAGCGGTGCCCGATGAGGCCGTGGTCCTGCTGCGGCCCGGGGTGCACCGGGCGCGCAAGGCCACCTGTTTCACCGACCCCTCCCACGCCCCAGCCCTCGTTGCCGCCGGCGAGTTCACCTCCTACCCGGCCTTCGCCGCCGTGCTGGAGGCCTTCGCCGGGCTCCTGGCGGCCCGCCGCGACTGTGTCTTCTTCCTTGTGGGCGGGGGGCGCCACGAGGCCGCCCTGCGCCGGCGGGCCGAGGCGCTGGGGCTGATGCACGACCTGACGTTCGTGGACCTTCAGAGCCCCGAGCAGCTCCAGGGCATCCTCCGCGGGGCCGACGTCTTCATCTGCCCCGTTCCTTCCCAACGCATCGAGGTGCGGCTGCTGGCAGCGATGGCTGCTGGCGTGCCCGTGGTCTGTGCCGAAAACCCAGCCGCCGATTTCGTGATGGCCGACCGCACTGCCCTTACCTTCCAGGCCGGCGACGCCGGCGAATTGGCCGTCAAGCTCAAGGCCCTGCTGGACGACCGCGCCGCCGCCCGGTCGCTGGCCGAGAACGCCCTGGCCCTGCTGCGAGAAAACCACTCCCCCGCCCGGGTGAGCCAACAGCTCGCCGAAATCTACCGCGCCGTGGTCAGCAAACAGGTCACGAGCACCGACTAGGGCCCGACTCGTAACGGCCTCCACCGGCAGTGAAAGTACATCCCCACCGGCCGCCGGCCGCCAGTTCCGCCCTGGTCGCACCTACGCCGCGGCCTGGAGGCCGAAGGCCCGCAGCATCTCCGCCAGGGCCGGGCGGTGTTTCTCCGACAGCGGCACCAGGGGCAGCCTGAGCTCGTTTTCGATCATCCCCGCCATGGACAGGGCCGCCTTGATGGGGATGGGATTGGTCTGGACGAACATGGCCTTGAACAGCGGGAAGAGCCGCAGGTGCCGGGCGGTGGCGGCGGGCAGGTCGCCGGCCAGCATGGCGTCACAGAGCTTGCGTATCTCGCCGGGCAGGATGTTGGCCAGGACGCTGATGACGCCCTTGCCGCCCACCGCACCGATGGGCAGGGTCAGCGAGTCGTCGCCGGAGAGGATGGTGATATCACAGGCGGCGGCCAGGGCCGAGGCGTTGTCCAGCTTGCCGGTGGCGTCCTTGACGGCCACCACCTGGTGAATCTCATTGTACATGCGGATGACGGTCTCGGGCAGCAGCTCCACGCCGGACCGGCCGGGGATGTTGTAAAGCACGATGGGCAGGCCCACCTTGGCCAGCTCGGCCACGTGCTCGTACATGCCCTGCTGGGTGGGCTTGTTGTAGTACGGGTTGACCACCAGGCAGGCGTCGGCGCCGGCCTCGCAGGCGTGACTGGTCAGTCGCACGGCCTCGGCGGTGGAGTTGCTGCCGGTGCCGGCAATGACCGGCACCCTGCCGGCGGCGCGCTTGATGGTGTACTCCACCACGGCGTCGTGCTCTTCGTGGCTGAGCGTGGGCGACTCGCCGGTCGTGCCGCAGGGGACCAGGCCCTGCGTGCCGTTGGCCAACTGGAAATCGATCAGCCGGCCCAGGGCATCCCAGTCCACCTCCCCGCCACGGAAAGGCGTGACCAGTGCCACCATCGAACCCTCGAGCTTGAGCCTCTCTGCCATCCTGGTAACCTTTCCCGTACTTCAGGCCACTTCGAAGGAACGACCCAACGGCCGGAATCCCTCCGTCTCCTGACGCTTGAGCTTGGCCCTGATCTCTTCGAAGCGACGCACGGTCTGCTCGCTGTAAAGCCGCTCCCCACAGTGCAGGCACACCTCCGCCGACACATTGACCACGGCGACATGAATACCGCCTCGAAGCAACTTCTCAACCTGCTTCTCGACCAACTCGCCCCCGCAAACCGGACACCTCTCAAAGGGCATCATGGTCATCCCTTCCTCCGCCGCCAGTCCAGCCATCTGCCAGGATCAGGGCGATATACGGTTATGAGAACGGCCCATCCACTATCTTTATTGTACGCCCAAACGCTGTGAACAGGGTCGCCGCCGTCCGTATCGCCGTACACCAAGCAGCTCGGGTAAGGCTTGTCCTCTGGATAGTCCTCAATAACTTCGCCGTGCAGAACAGAGGAGCGGATTTCATCGAAAGTGAGCGAATCGGCCACGGCCTCTTCATCCGCATGATCCGTAATCCGAACCCGTCCAGCCCGGATCGCCTTGATGATGTGGCCAATGTCCAATCGGTCGCCGTCCCCTCAGAATCCGAAGCCCAACGGTCTCGCAAGCAATGCCGCCCCACAGGGGCTTCGCCCAGCTCCCGGCCCTGTGCCTACTGGATGAGCCGCTTCATCTCCGCCACGGCCGAGCGCAGCCCCACGAAGACGGCCCGGCTGACTATGCTGTGGCCGATGTTGAACTCGGTGAAGCCCTCTATGGCCGCCACCGGGGCGATGTTCCGATACGTCAGTCCGTGCCCGCCGTGGACGACCAGCCCGGCGTCCAGGCCGGCCTGGACGGCCCGGCGGATCTCCTGTAGGGCCGAGCGGACCTGCCGGTCACGCCCCTCGCTGCCGTGAAGCAGCCAGGCGTTGGCGTACCGGCCGGTATGGATCTCGATGGCGTCGCAGCCGACCTCCTGGCAGGCCCGGACCTGGTCGGGCTCGGGGTCGATGAAGGCGCTGACGGTCACGCCGGCGTTCTGGAGTGCGCGGGTGACGTCTCTGATGCGGCGGGATTGACCGGCCACGTCCAGCCCGCCCTCGGTGGTCACTTCCTGGCGATTCTCCGGCACCAAGGTGGCCTGGTCGGGCTTCAGTTCCAGGGCGATCTGCACGATCTCCTCGGCCAGGGACATCTCCATGTTCAGCTTGACCCGCACCACCTCGCGCAGCAGCCGGACGTCACGGTCGATGATGTGCCGGCGGTCCTGGCGGAGGTGGAACGTGATGCAGTCGGCCCCGCCCAGCTCGGCCTCCACGGCCGCCCACACCGGGTCGGGCTCCACCGTCTGGCGGGCCTGCCGCACGGTGGCCACGTGGTCTATGTTGACGCCCAGTCCTGCCATCAGTTTCCTCCCCGCCTCTCTGCAAGGGCTACACTATCGAGCGGGCATCCAGCCTAACGCAAAACAGCCAACAGGGCAAATCGCTTTGTCTGCCCGGGGCCGGCCGCCTAAACTATCATGCCTTTGTGTTGAAAGGATCAGTCAGGTGAGACGGCACTCTGCACACATCGTTATTGCGGTCCTGGCAGCCTCCTGGCTGGCCAGCACGCTGGCCGCCAGGCCGGCAGCACCGCCGGTGGAACTGCCCGCCCTGGCGGAGGTCTCCGCCTCCGAGAATTGGAAGTTCAGCACCGACGAGGGACAGACCTGGTCGTCCCGGCCGCCGACCGTCCGCGGCGGGCACAAGGCCGTCATCGTGGCCCGGACGACCTTCGACATCGCCAAGCCCGACCGCTGTCCTTACTGGACGCTGGACCACGCCCTGTATCCCAAGATGCGGATGAGCTTCCGACTGAACGATCAGCCCTTGCCTCTGCCGCTGGCCGGCATGCGGTACAGGATCGTCACCGCCATACCCGCCGAGGCCCTCCGCCGCGGCCGAAACGTCCTTACCGCCCGCATCACCATCGACCGCCGGCCACCACGGTGGGACCGCCGGCGGGTCATGAAGCCCTTCACCATCCCCCTGCCGCGCCGGGCTCGATTCCTCGTGCCCAGGCTGCGCTTCCAGACCGGCCCCATCCTGGGCGCCTTCGGGCCGGACTACTGGACCGTCACCTGCCGGCTCAACCTGCCCGGGCAGGTCAAACTCATCTACACGCTCCAGCCCGCGTCGGCGGCACCGCCCCGGCCCCTGCGCCGGCGGCGCCCGGCCGACGAGCCCACCCCGGCCCCAGCCCAGCCGGCAGGGCCGCAGAAGGTCCATACAGCCAGCTCCACCAAGCCGGGCCTGTACCACCGCTTCCGCGTCCCCCGG
>MVCS01000081.1 GCA_002049885.1 Planctomycetales bacterium 4484_123
GTCGAGCTGACGGCGGAGCAGCGAGCACTGGCCGAGGAGGTCCTGGCCGACGAGGCAGCCCTGGCCGGTGCCCTGGAGGTCGCTCCCCCGCCTGGCGTGCTGCACCGGGTGCAGGCCGGGCTGGTTCGGGGCCCGGTGCGCCGGCCGCTGCGGCGCCGGTACTTGGCCGTCCTGTCCGCCGCGGCCGCGGTCGTCGCGACGGTGCTCGCCCTGTGGCTGGTCGGGCGCAGCAGCATGGGGCCGGCAACGCCGGAGTACGTCGAGCAGTTCCTCGAGCCCCCGGCTGCGGCGTTGGATGCGCGGGTGGATGCCCTTGCGGAGGAGCTGGCCGACGCCCAGGTTCGCTTGGCCTTGGGTGACGAGTGGCCGGTTGAGACAGCGGTGGCCGCCCTGGCGGAGGAGCTGGGCGAGCTGATTGCTGACGAGGGCGCCGCGGGGACCTGGGAGTTGTGGGAGGAGTCCTTGTGAGTGCGCTGCGCGGACAACCTGGGCAGGCGGGTCGCTTGGCCCTGGCCGGGGCGTGCCTGCTGGTTGCCGCGCTGTCCTGGTCGCTGGCGGGGACGCCCCGTGGGCCGGGGACGTCGGTCGGGCCTGTCTCAGCCGGCGCGGAGAGCCGGGCAGCGGCCAGCCGGTCGGGCCCGCGCCATGGGAGGTCCAGCCGCTGGGGGCTCACGGAGGCCCAGAGGGCCGAACTGGTGGCCTTCGCCAAGGAGCACATGCCCGAGCAGCACCAGCGGCTGGTCAAGCTGCTCGAGGACGACCCGAGGCGGGCTGGCTGGCTGCTGTGGCGCCTGTACCGGTTGTACGTCGGCGTGCGGCGCTATCCTCCGGAGGTCCGTCGGGCGGCCATCGCCCGCCATCAGGTGCGCGTGGCCATCTACCGAGCCGTACGCGAGCTCCGGCAGGCACGGACGGCGGAGCAGAGGCAGGCCGTCAAGGCCAGGCTGGCTGACCTGTTGGGCCAGGAGTTCGACCACGAACAGGTCGTGCGGGACTACGAGGTCAAGCGCCTGGCCGAGCAGGTGGCCGACCTCGCGGCCGAGATAAAGCGCCGCCGGACCGACCGGGCAGGCGTGATTGAGGAGAGGCTCAGGCGGCTGCTTGCAGCCCGGCCGGGAGCCAAGAGCAGGCCGGTTGCATCGCGGCCGAGCCACCCGACCAGCCGTCCTGCGACGGGCTGGCCGCGACACGCAAGGCGGTCGCGGCTGTGGCGGAAGCTCAGCCCGGAACAGGCGGGCGAGGTGCTCGAGTATGCTCGCCAGCATCTGCCGGAGCTGCACAAGAGGCTGGTCAAGCTCCGGCGGCGCGACCCCGGGCGGGTAATGGTAACGCTGGAGCATCTGCACGGGCTCGTCCGCCGGCTTCGCTCCATGCCGGCGGAGGTCCGTGATGCCGCCATCGTCAGCCGGAGGCTCAACGTCTCTATCTTCTCGGTGGCCCGCCGGGCCCGCGAGGCCAAGGACCCGGCCGAGCGTAAGAGACGCACCGCCGAACTGCGGGAATTGCTCGCCAGGCAATTGCAGGCCGACCAGGTGGTGAAGGAATACCGGGCCAAACGGCTCGGCAGACAGTTGGCGGACCTCAAGGCCGGGATGGAGGCCCGGCGGCGGGAGCGGGCGAAGATAATCGCCGAACGCCTGGAGCGCCTGTCGCGCCCCCAGGCCGTCGCGCCGGCCCGGCCCGGTGCCCGTCGGTAGGGGGTTGGCGTCGCCGCGCATGGGGGAACCCAAGGCGACCTTCCACATCGAGACTTCTGCGAGCCTGCCGCCGGCGGGCGTTCAGATGTATCCCAGCCCCTTGAGGCGCTCCTCGACTGCCCGCCGCTCTTCCTCGCTGAGTTCGGCCTCTGGCGCCGGCGTGGCCGAGGGCGGTGCCGTGCGTCCGGGTACCTGCACGTCGTCGGTGAGGATCTCCTCCAGCACCCTGCCGTCGAAGTCTTCGGGAATCTCGCAGCCCAGCAGCGCCAGCACGGTGGCGGGGACATCGGCGATCTGCGCGTTGCGGGTCTCGGCCCTGCGGATGTGCGGCCCCATGGCCAGGAAGAGTCCCTCCCGGCGGTGGCCGCCCACGTGAAAGAGCTTCGTCCGCGTGGGCTGAGGCAACGGGTAGAAGATATCGTCGCCGCGGGCCTCGTTGATGAGGCGCGTGTCGTAGAGCATCTCCCGCTGTTCCATGATCAGGTCGGGCAGGTTCTCCAGTGCCGGGCCGGACCAGACCTCCTCGCGCCGATGCACCTTGGCGGCGACGGGCTTGCCCGTCTCGGGGTCCACCACCGCCTCCACGGCGGCGATGACCTCGTCGCGGACTGTCTCGTATTCGGCCCCGGGGGCGACGGTGCCCTGGGGCTGGCGGCCCTTGAGGTTCACGAAGATCCCGGCCGAGTCGCCGGAGGGATAGGCCCTGGTGCGGGTAAAGTCGATGCCGGACAGCGCCACCACCGACGCCGCCCGGCGGGTCAGGCCCTTCAGGTGCGCCTTGATCCAGCTCTTGAGGCCCATGGGGGCGACCTTGGCGAACCTCTCGATTGCGCCCTTGAGCATGGAGGGCCGGGACTCGACCAGCAGGCCCGCCCGGGCCAGCACCTTGCGCAGGTTGATTCCCTTCAGCAGCGGCCCGGCGCCGTGGTCGGAGAGGATGAGGACGTCGGTCTGGTCGCCGGCCTCAGCCGCCAGGGCGCCGACGGCCTCATCGAGGGCCTCGTACACGAGCCGGATCGCCTGCCCGTATCGCGCCTCGGGCCCCTGGAGGTCCTGCCCCGCCGTCGCCGCGGCGTGGTAGTTCCAGAAGTAGTGACAGATGCGGTCGGAGGCGGTGAAGGCCACCACGAACAGCGGCGGGCGGTGCTTGCGGTACAGGCCCAGCGCCGCCTGCTTGCGGGCCTCGATGACCTTCAGTGTCGTTTCCAGGAAGACGGCCTTGATGTCGCGCACGCCGTCGGCGGTGACGTTCACGTCCACCGCGTAGTCGGGGCTGGCTTCCATCAGGTCGTCGAAGACCTCCGGCGGGCTGGCCATCTGCCGGTTGACCCCTGGGCTCAGCAGCCCTGTGATGATGAATCCGTTGAACGGCCGGGGGGGATAGGTGACGGGCACGTTGAGTATCCCGCCGCGGACGCCCTGCTCGCCGGCGATCTGCCAGAACTGCCTGCCCCGCACCACCGAGGAGCTGACGAAGCTAGCCTGGTAGCTGTGGGCGGAGACCTGGCAGAAATCGACGATGCCGGTCTTGCCCGGGTTGAGACCGGTGGCGAAGGTGCTCCAGGCGGCTGGCGAGATGGCCGGCAGAGTTGACAGCAACGTGCCGTGCGCCCCGCGCCGGAGAAAGCGGGCCAGGTTCGGCAGGCGTCCCTGGTCCGACCAAGGCCGGACCAGCTCCAGCGTGGCTGAGTCCAGCCCGATGACCATCACGCTTCGCTGGGCCATGTGTTCCTCCGCCCCCCGCCCGGTGGACGTTCCGGCGGCACTATATCACAAAAGCAGCGCGACTGAGAACCCGCATCGCCCCGACCCTGCGCCGGATCGGCCTTGACGAATCGGCCGGCGCGCCAATAGCATGAAGTTGGCGGCCGGTTACTCCCTGGAGTCCCTCTGCCCGGGGTGTCAGTATGAACTGCGACAAGTGCGGCAAGAAGGCCACGATCCACCTCACGGAGATCGTGGACGGCCAGAAGATCGAGAGGCACCTCTGCGAGGACTGCGCCGCGGCGGAGGGGCTGACCGTCAAGGCACAATTTCCCCTGGGCAAGCTGCTGGAGGGCCTGCTGGTTCAGTCCCTGGCCGAGCACGAGCTGGGCGAGCTGCGCTGCGAGGTCTGCGGGATGACCTTCCTGGAGTTCCGCAAGCAGCGGCTCCTGGGCTGTCCGAACGATTACCAGGTCTTCGAGCAGGTCCTCGTGCCGCTGCTGGAGCGGGCACACGCCGGCGGCTCGTATCACACGGGAAAGATCCCGCTCGACGCCGCTGAGGCAGAGCAGCGCCAGAACGAGCTGTTGCGGCTTCGCGGAATGCTGAAGGAGGCGGTGGCCCGAGAGGACTACGAACGCGCCGCCGAGCTGCGCGACCGCATCAAAGAGCTGGAGGGATCGTGAACCTCGCCGACCTCATACGCCGCCCGCCCCAATGGCGTCGAAGCGGGGGCCCCATGAGCGACGTCGTGTTCTCCTCGCGCGTACGTCTGGCGCGCAACCTGGCGGGCATGCCGTTTCTGACTCGCTGCACCGAGACCCAGCTAAGCGAGGTCGCCGGCCTGCTGCGGGGCGCCCTGATGAGGCTCTCGATGGGCGGCGAGACCCTGTACGTGGACCTGGCGGCCACGGACGCTGTTGACCGCCAGCTGCTGGTCGAGCGGCACCTCATCTCCAAGCAGCTGGCGGAAACCGACATACCCCGGGGAGTCGCCATTGCCGGCGACGAGACCGTGGCCGTTATGGTCAACGAGGAGGACCACCTGCGCGTGCAGGTACTGCGCGGCGGCCTGCGGCTCGATGCCTGCTATGGCGAGATCCGCAGGCTCGATGAAATGCTGGAGGGGCAGTTGAGCTTCGCCTTCTCCAGCCGGTTCGGCTACCTGACCGCCTGCCCCACCAACGTCGGCACCGGCCTGCGGGTCTCGGTCATGATGCACCTGCCGGCCCTGAGGCTCACGGGCAAGCTGGAAACCGCTCTGCGGGCCGCCAGGGACATGCACCTAGCCGTGCGCGGCCTCTACGGCGAGGGCACCGAGGCCCTGGGTGATATGTTCCAGTTGTCGAACCAGGTGACCCTGGGCAGGAGCGAGGAGCAGATCGTCGCCGACTTCCGCGATGAGGTCGTGCCCGTCTTCATCGACTATGAGCGTCAGGCCCGCAAGGCCCTGCTGGAGCATCGCCGGATGGCCTTGCATGACAAGGTGCATCGCGCCCTGGCGGTGCTGCGCTCGGCCAGGTTGATATCCTCGGAGGAAGCGCTGCAACTGTTGAGTTACGTGCGCCTCGGGCTGAGCCTGGAGATACTCGACGGGCTGGGCGTGGAGGACATAAACGAGCTGGGCCTGGTGGTGCAGCCGGCGCACCTCCAGAAGCTCTACGACAAACGCATGTCCTCCGCCGAGCGGGCAGAGGCCCGGGCGGCCCTGCTGCGCCAGCGGCTTGGCGGTCAGGGGGCTGTCGATTGAGACCGACAGCCGTCCCGCCCCCAGGCGGGCCCTGGACGTCCCGACTAGCCGGCCGTTGTGCACTGGAGGCCTCCGCTGTGTTCATGAGCTACGCTACGATGGCGCTGGTGTTGCTGTCGGCCGGCGTGGCCCGGGCCGACCAAGCCCGCTGGCTGGCTGGCGGCGAGCACGTGCTGGTCGTGTATGCCGCCGACGGCCCTGACCGCGACGGCAACGGCCTGCCGGACAGCCTGGAGGCGGCCCGGTACTACGCCCACCGCAGACGAGTGCCCGCCGAGAACCTCCTTGGCCTGGCGCTCCGCCGCGAACGGGCCCGCCGCGGCCGATGGAGCTATCGAGAGTTCTACGAAAAGCTGCTCAAGCCGGTGACGGCCAAGCTGACCGCCAAGGCCCCCGATGGCGGGCGCCTCTCCGAGCGCATCTGCTACATACTGCTCTGTCCCGGCGTGCCCGTGTCCATGGCCGCGGTCCCGAAGGTGCCGAAGGGTGAAAAGCACTGGTTCCGCCGGCTGACCAACCGCAGCGTGGACAGCTACCTGGTCTGTCCCGAGGTGAACCTTCAGGTGGGCGTCAATGCCGAGACGGGCTTTCCGGTCCGCAAGGCAGGCACCGTGCTGGGTACGGTAGGCCGGGACTTGGCGCTGCCCATCTTCGGTGCTTTTGCCGCAGCTCGGGCCCGAACCTTCCGCTACCTTCGCCACGAGGCGATGGCCGACTTCTATCTGGTCTGCCGCCTGGGCCTGGACCTCAAGACCGCCCGCGACATGCTCGACGGGGCACTGTATGCCGAGCGATACCTCCGACTGCCGGGCCCGGACGAGAACACCCCGTTCCGGCCGGCCATCTGGCTCGACATGAAGTACCGCTTTGCTTCCGACCATGTGATGTCGATGTCACGCGCCATGCCGCTGGTCCACGGCCTGAAGGGCTCGCCCTTCGCCCTGGGCAGGGGGTTGCTGCGGGTCTGGCCGCTGGTGATCGACAATCAGCCGGCCGAGATAGGCGCCGGCCGGGACGTCGCCCACAAACCCACCGTCACCGCCGTCATCGCCCGCGGCGGGGTGGACGCCGAGGGCGTCACCCTCGCCTCACCTCGCCGCATTGGCCGGAGGGGCAGGGACGTTCCGTCGGCCTTGTACTTCCCCCCCGGCTGCACCGTGAGCTGCTGGCCCGCGCCGGTCGCCAAGACGCGTTCCAGGCCAGCAACGACGCAGGCCGCCACGGCACCGGCGACCGCGCCAGCCAGACCGCGGCCCGGGCCGCTGGCGACGGCCAGGGTCGTCGGCATCGACGTGCGGCGTAACCGCCTGCTGCTGGATTCGACCCGCGGCTTCGTCGCCGGCGGGGTGGTCAAGTATGTCTGGCCGGGCG
>MVCS01000082.1 GCA_002049885.1 Planctomycetales bacterium 4484_123
GCTGCGCGGATTTACCGAGCGGCGCTGTTCGTGGAGCGGCGTCAGCTCGATTCGGCATCGCCAGAGGCCATGGCCGGGGCGGAGGTGGTGCCGTTGCGGGCCGAGCCGAGGCCGGGCGGGCCGCTGGCCCTGGCGGCGACGCCGCTACCGGTGGCGGGGCCGGCCTGCGACCATTTCGACGCCAGCGCGGTGGTGCGTGCCTGGGTGGCCCGGCCGGGGACGAATCACGGCCTGGCCGTGAAGCGCCTGCCGGGGTGGATTGCCCAGCGCACGGCCCTGGAGATTGCCTACGAGGGGACCGTCACCAAGGTGCCGACGCAGGTGCGGGGCCTGTGCGTGCTGCACCATGCGGGGCAGACCTTCATCACTTGGCAGGAGGTCGATCCACTCATCAAGACTGAGCGGGTCAGTTGGGGTCAGGTCAAGGCCAAGGCCGCCGAGGCGGCCCGAGCATATCACTACCGCATCTACGTGCACGATCGGCCCATCGACGCCCGCTCCGTCGCCGGGGCCAAGCTGCTGGCGCGGGTGGGACCGATGTCCGGCTACAATCTCAACGGGCGGTGGGCGGAATGGGCCATTGGCGAGGCGCTGAAGCAGCCGCGACACCTGGGCGAGCTGGCCGGGCAGGCCGTCGAGAGCTGGGGCATGGACCACCCGCGCATGGACGACTGTCCGGTGCGGCGGTTCGTGATCTTCCGCCGGCTTGGCCGGTCGGACAGGCCGGGCCGGCCGCGCCTGGGCACGTATCGGCTGCCGGTGGGGACGGGGCTGTACGTTCATCAGCCGACCTCGCCCGGCCGCCGCTACTATGCCGTGGTCTCCTGCCTGGACGGCACGGAAAACACGTTGGATTTCTCCCCGGCGAACTCGCTGGCCGAGCCGGTGGCCGAGCGGGTCGGGCCGGGCGAGCCGGTCTGTCAGGGCCAGGGCCTGTGTGGCCCGTTTTTCGACTATCCCGGCCAGCGGAAGGTGTACGTGCAATGGGCGGCCCCGCCGCTGGCGCCCCGGCCAAACATGTACTTCAACTGGACCGTGCTGGTCCCGCCCGGGCTCAAGGGACGCGTGCCGGCAGAGTTGTACTTTCACCGCTGGGGCCGGTCCTGCGCCAAGCCGGCCCGGAAGCTGCTGGCCTGGAGTGTCCAGATCGCCCCGCACGACTATCCTTTCAGCGGTTGGTACGGCTACAACCCCGCCGCCGGCACGCTGAGGCCGGCCCGGGCCGGCAGCGTCGGCGACCATACGCAGAGGCGGATTGCGGCGTTCATGGCCTGGGCGGGCCGGGCCTTTCACATCGACCCGGAGCGGGTCTTCGCGGTGGGTTGGGACGGGGCGGTGCTGACCGCCTTGTACCAGCCCGAGCTGTTCGCGGGAGTGTTCGTGCTGGGTTTCGAGGCGAAGGTGCTGGAGGCCGGGTGGGCAGGGAGGTTCGCCGCGGCCTGGGGTCCGAAGAGCGGCGCCATCTGCGACTCCCGCGGCGGTGCGAACTGGGCCTGGGCCGACCTGGAAGGGCTGGTGCTGGCCCGCCGGGCGGTGGCGCTGCCCTTGTTCGTCTGTCGGGGATACAGTTGGGGACGGTTTTCCACGAGCTGGGGCAGGGGCCGGGGGCGTTTCTATCGGGCGATGCACCAGGCGCGCCAGCCCATCTTCGCCGACTGGAGCTGGGGCGGGGGCAGGCTCATCGCGCCCGACAGGCACAGCGGCCTGTGGCGCGGCGTGGAGCTGACCCGCGCCACGGCGGTGCTGGCGCTGAGCAACTCCACGCTGGATGCGGATGGGGAATCCGACGGCCAGACCAACGCGGCCTACAGTTGGAAGGACATGAAGGACGGCCCGGATGAGTTCGCCGTTACCCTGCTGAACAACAGCTCCAGGCAGGGGCGGGTGGACGTCACGCCCCGGAGGCTGCGGTGGTTCAAGCTGGCCGGCGGGCAGGAAGTGGTCTGGGAGGCCCGAAACGTGCCGATCGGTCCGAAGCCCGTCACCACCGTGCCCGTTCGCCGCGGCAGGGCCCGGGCGGACCGCACCGGCCTGTTCACGCTGGCGGGTCTGACCATCCCCGGGCGCAGCGCCCTGGTCATAACGGTCCGCCGCACGCGGTGCGGCAGGTAAACTGCGGACGGATGAGGAAGTGATGTCGCGCTGGACAAGAAGCGCGCTGGTGGTGCTGGCACTCCTGCCGGCCGGGGAGGTCTCGGCGGCAGTGGTCGTCCAGCGATGGGGCCTGGCCGACCGGGCGGCGGATCCCAAGGCGCCGCACGTTCAGCATCCCGGCACGCTGCTGTACGAGCTGCTGCCGGGCGGCGTCGGGACGTTGATGCGGTTCGACCTCTCGGCCATTCCCAGGCGCGCGCGGGTGTACCGGGCGAGACTTTTCTTTTCCCGCCCCGGGGAACTGGCCGGCGGCTTCGACATCGTGGAGGCCCGGCGCGATGCGGGTGGGCGGGTCCGTGGCGTGGGTGCTTCTCTCCGGTTGGCCGGGCCGGGCTACCGTTGGTTCGACGCCACCGCGGCGACGGCCCGGGCGGTGGCGAGCTCAGGCAGGAGGCTCTTGCTGCTGGCTCGCAAGGCGCCGGCGTTCGAGGCGGCCGGTGCCTTTCTGGAGGTGGCCTACGAAGGCCGGCTGCGGGAGCGCATCCGGCAGGTCGCGGGTGTGAAGGCCCTTGCCGCCCGCGGGGTCGTGTTCGTCACCTTTCGGGAGATAGAGGACCTTGCCCGCGGCAAGGCCGACCTGAGCTGGCCGGAGTTTCTCAAGCGCGTGGCGGGCTACACGCACCGCGGGCCCGTGCCCGACGACCGCGCCGAAGAGCTGCGCTATCGCCTGTATCGTTACCACCGGCCCATCACCGCGTGCAACATTGGTCGGGCGGAACTGGTGGGCGAGGTGGCCTCGGGCTCGGGCTACAACACGGCCCTGGTGCCGCCCAAGGGCCGGTGGAAAAAGGACAACCCGCCGGTGCTTCGGCTGGCCATCGAGGCGGGCAAGCCCCTCCGGCCCGGGGTGGGCCTGTTCGTCCACCACGTCCGCCGCAAGGGCAGGGCGTACTACGCGGTGGTCACGGCCCGCAACGGAGTGGAGAACACCTTGGACATCGGCAGGTCCAACACGGTCGGGCCGGTGACGGAGCTTCCCGGCACGCCCGTTCCGGTGCTCCAGCGGGAGCTCGTCAGGGACCTGGCCGGCACGAAGTACGTGCGGCAATGGTATTCGCTGTGGGCGGCCCCGCCGCTGGCGCCCGTGCCGGGGCGATATGACCTGACGGTGGAGTTCTGCCCCGGCCTGCTGGATGCCCGACCTTCGCTGATGGTGGTGCGCCGGGCGGCCTGGCGGCGCGGGCCTTTCCCCGGCAAGCCGGCGAAGTTCAAGGGCGTCCGCCTCAGTCACAGCGAGGACGTGCCGAACTCCTTCTGGATGGGTCTCAACGACGCCCACGGCACGCTCAAGGGCGCAGAGCAGGGCCGGTGGCAGCCTTTCACCCAGCGCCGGCAGGAGTACCTGATTTGCTGGGCCCGGTCCAAGTGGCGCATCGACCAGCGCCGGGTGGTGGCCGACATCGGTGCCTGGGGAATGATGGAGATAGAGCGGCCGGGAGTGTACGCCTACCTGCTTGGCTGGGGCCAGCCGGAGGTCACTCGCGGCCCGCTTTGCTGGCGGGCGGCCCTGGCCGCATGGGGCCGGCCGGAGGTATATGCCGGCCGGGAGGCGGCCGACAATCCCTACTATCGCCAGGACTACAGTCGATACGTGCTGGAGCACCCCGAGCGCGAGCTGCCCTATTTTGCGGTCTTGGCCCAGCGTGGCATGGACCTGGCCGAGATGGGCTGGTCGGCCTTGCCGCGGTTCTTCCGGGCCATGCTCCGGACCCGCCGGGCCTTCGTGGCCAGTTGGGACCAGAGGAGCCCATGGACCTGGCGTGCTACGCCGGTGCACCGCGCGGTCATGAGCGGGCAGCTCGACATCCACCGCGACCTGTCGCTGCCGGCCTTTTCGAATTGCAGCCTGGATGACAACCCCGGCTCGGGCGAGCTGGACACCGGCGACCCGGACGGGCAGATCAACGGCTACCTGCTGTGGGATGCCGGCGGCACGGTGGAGACGGCGAAGCGGTGGGAGGTGACGCTGTGGTTGGACGAGTCGGCCCCAAGGTCGAGCTGCCGGGTTGACCTCACGCCCCGGCGCTGCCGGCACTTTCGCCCCAAGCCGGGCCAGCGGTTCACCTGGACGAACACGACTCTGGGAGGCCAGGGAGAGGCGGTCATTCAGACTGGCCGGGTGCTGGCCGACCGGTTCGGCCTGGTGACGCTGAAGGGCTTGGTGGTGGGCAAGGCCCGGGCGAGGGTGGTCATCGAACGCGCCAAGCACTGAGCGGCGAAGGCAGCCAGGTGGTGGCGGCCGGCGGGCGCGGGTGTTATGCTGGCCGGTGGCGAGGTTGGCAAGGCGCTCAGCGCGACGGGATGGATGGCATGGCACGCGGGGAATCTCTCGTTCGGCAATGGAACCTCCTCAAGGCACTCCAGGTGCACCGGTTCGGCATCGGCACGGAGGAGCTGTGCCGGCGGCTCGGCTGCACGAAGCGGACAGTCCAGCGCGACCTGCGCGTCCTTCAGAATGCGGGCTTTCCGGTCTGCTACGAGGCGCGGGACTTCGGCAAGCGGTTCTGGAAACTCTCGCCGCACTTCGTCGAGCGCCAGGAACTGATGCTGAGTGTCACTGAGATGCTCAGCCTGTTCCTCAGCCGGCAGCTCCTGGCGCCGCTGTCGGGGACGCAATTCGGAGACGGGCTGGCAACGGCACTGGAGAAGATCAAGGCCCTGCTGCCGGCAAGGGCGCTGAACTACTTCGACGAGCTGGACGAGAACCTGCTGGTCAAGACCGTCGCCCACCACGACTACACCGGCCAGGACAGGGAAATCCGCGTCATCAACCAGGCCATGGCCGACGGCAGGGTATTGAAGATCCGCTACAGGTCCGCCAGCAGGGGAAAGGTCATCGAGGCCCGCTTCCATCCCTACGGGCTGGTCTTCTTCGGCATGAATCTGTACTGCATCGGGCACCTGGAGGAGTACGACGAGGTCCGCACGCTGAAGGTCGCGCGCTTCCTGGCCGTGGAACTGACGGGCGATACCTTCCGGCGGCCGCCCACGTTCTCCCTGGCGGCTCACACGCACGGGGCCTTCGGCGTCTTCGGTCCGGGCCGATTCCAGACCATCAAGGTCCGCTTCACCGGCTGGGCGGCCATCAACGTCCGCGAGCATACCTGGCACCCCAGCCAGAAGATCATCCAGGACACCAAGAGGGGCCTGGTCGCCACCTTCGAGCTTTCCGACACCACGGAGTTCAAGCGCTGGCTGCTGGGCTACGGCCGGCACGCGGTGGTGCTGTCGCCCAGGAAGCTGGTCCGTGAGATACGCGAGGAACTGAAGGCCGCCCTGGCCGAATACTGTTCCTGAGCCGACATCCCGGTACGCCCGATGGGGGAACGTTCGGGGTTTTCCCTTCCCTGGTCCTCTTGGGGCGATAGGGTCGCCGGTCTTGCCTGCGCGCTGTCAGGGCGGGCCTGGTGCGAATTTTTTCTGCCCAACGTTGTCCTCCCTGCCGCCCCCATTGCTTGGGTCATTCCTGGCTGTTGTGCCCGACGGCTTGGGGGTGCGACCAGGGTTGTCGCACGTCGGAAGTACCTGCGGCGAAAAAGGCTACGACCGGCCTTGTCATACCCCTCCGCTAGCATGGTAGCCGTCGGAGAGTTTTTTCCTCCGCCGCAAGGAAAGGAATGGCTCATGCAACCGACACCCAGGCGGACCGAGCCCGGGGCGCTGCGGCCATTCGTCGAGCCGCTGGAGGTGGCCGAGCCCGTGGTGCATGCAAACCTCACGCTGGCGCCCCTGCGGGGGGAGGGGCGCCGGCGGATCGATTATCTCATGGCGGCCCAGGCCATGGCTGCCGGGGTGTTCACTGTCACCGAGATTGACGAGGCCGGCAGCGTGCCGGAATTGCTGGCGCTGAACACCTCCCGGCAGATGGTGCTCCTGTTGGACGGCGAAGAGCTGGTGGGGGCCAAGCAGAACCGGATACTGAATACCTCGGTGATGCTGCCGCCGGGGTCCAGGACCAGGATACCCGTCTCCTGCGTGGAGCGAGGCCGATGGCGGCACGTGTCGCCCACGTTCGGGATGGGCGGTTACTCGCCGGCCCGGCTGCGGGCGCGCAAGAGCCGCCAGGTCACCGCCAGCCTGCGCCAACGTGGCCGGGCGGAAAGCGACCAGGAGGCGGTATGGAATGACGTGGAGGAGCACCTCGCTGCCCTGGGGGCACCCTCGCCCACCAGGGCCATGCGCGATGGTCTGGAACGCCGGCGCGACTCGCTTGGGGCATATCTGAAGGCGCTGCCGTATCCGCAGGGCGCTCGGGGGGTGGTGGCGGCAATCAACGGCAGGTTCGCCGCCGCCGACGTCTTCGACAAGCCCGAAACGCTGGAGGCGGTCTGGCCCCGGCTGGTGTGAGCAGGCCGCGGAAGGCGCCCCCGGCCTTTTCCCCCGCCGCAGCGGAAGTGCTGCTGGAGCACGTGGGTGAGGTCGAGTGCGTCATGTTCCCCGGCATAGGTCTGGGCGAGGACTGGCGCTTCGAGGCCGAGGACATCGTGGGCCAGGCCCTTCTCGTCGGCGGCGAGTGCGTGCACCTGTCGGTGTTCCCTAGCAGCGAGGCGTCCTCGCCCGTGGGGCGGGGCGGGCGAATCGCGCCGCCCTCCCGGCGCCGCCGACGGCGGACAGGTCCGACGGACGAGGTGTTGTAGCGATGCCGCTGTGCGCGGAGAGGGATTCTGCCCGGAAGGTCTGAATACGGCGGCTCGGGCGGGGCATGGTGCCGGCTGGGGAAGCCATGAGGAGTAAGGCCGGATGAGATTTGGCATTCACGAACTGGAAGTGGAATATGCAGACCCCCGCGAGGAGCGGATACGCAAAATACGCGTGCGGTTCGGGGACGATCACGAACTGGTGGTCCTGGACCAGGACGGCCGGGCGTCTCTCCGTCTGCACAATGCGGCCATCGTGGTGGTGCTTCAGGCCTGCGGCCCGCTGTGCCAGTATGAGCGGGCCTTGAATCTGTTGAGGTTCTACATGCCGGACCTGGCGGAGCCTTGAGCGCCCGGCGCGTCGGCCTGGGGGAGGGCTGGTTCGATTGGGGGTCAGTCGGCGGCGTCGGCCCCGGCCGGCGCCGCCGGCTTTCGCACACCGTCGGGCCGGGGCGGTACCTTCAGCGCAACCAGCACACTCAGGGCGGCAGCTACGGCACCAATGAGAAAGGTCCACTGGTAGCCCAAGTACTTCCACAGCAGTCCGCCCGCCAGGGGCATGGTCACCGCGGCCACGTGGTTCATGGCCACGCCCATGCTCAGCGTGGGGGTGTGTTCGCTGGGCGGGGCGATCCGCCCCACGTAGGTCGCCAGGGCCATGGTGAAGACGAAAAAGGCGTTGTCGATGACGAACAGCCCGTACAGCACCGGCACGCTGCGGACCAGGGCGTAGCCCACGAAGAAGACCGTCAGGCAGGAGAAGTAAAGGGCAAGGACCTTCCGCTCGCCCACGCGGTCGATGAGCCGGCCCACCAGCGGCGAGGCGACCCAGCCTATGCCCTGCGTGATTACCCACAGCAGCAGCATCGTCTCCAGTGGAGTGTGGTAGCGCTTGACCAGCAGGAAGCCGGCGAAGGCGATGAAGATCTGCTTCCGCCAGCCCTCCAGAAAGCTCAGTGCATAGAACAGCCCGTACTTGCGTCGAAGGACGAACCTGGGACCGGGCGTCTTCAACCTTCGGGGGATGCCCAGGCACGCCGCCGAACCTAGTAGTGCCGCGGCCCCCGCCACCACGTACAGGGGCCGGATGCGCACGCCGGCCTTTACCAGCGCCAGGGCGGCCAGCAGTCCCACGCCCATGCCGGCGGCCCCGGCGGCCTGCACCTGACCCATGCGCCGGCCAGTCCGGCCCGGCTCGGCCAGCGCCAGGGCCATCGATCGCGGCAGCGGCATCCACACGTGCAGCCCCTGACTCCACAGCAGGCTCATCAACACCAACCAGAGATAGTCCGGCACGAATGCATAGCCACTGAGGCCCGCCGCCAACAGCACCAGCATGCCCGCGCCCACCAGCGGCTCGGCCAGGCCGGCCAACAGCGCCAATACGCCCAGGGCGATGATGCCGCAGCTTTCGCGGAACGTCTCCAGCAGGCCCTGCTCCAGGCCGGTCAGGTGCATCTCGTCGGCGACGAAGTTGGCGTTCAGCCCCATCTGGAGGGCCAGGCTGAACCCCACCGCCCCCACGGCCAGGGCCAGGAAGATCAGGCCCCTGCGGCGCCGGCCGCGGACATGC
>MVCS01000008.1 GCA_002049885.1 Planctomycetales bacterium 4484_123
TGGCGCTGACCCACAGCGTCACGCCTGGCGGGGGGACGATCTTGTAGAACGCCATCGGCTTGCCCCCCAGGACGATTCGCTGCTCACCCAGAATGGTCACCTTGGCAGGCTTGTCGAGTTGCGTCTGGACCACGTCGGCCCGCTGAGGGAACAGGTCGCTGCCGGCACGGACGTTCACGCGCGTGCCCGTGAGGGTGCCGGTCCTGCCCTCCGCCTTCACGTACGACTTGGCAATCAGGCTGAAGCAGCCCGGGGGCGGGAGAATCTTCAACCACCCGAACGCCCTGCCGACCACCTTCACCCGCGCCGGGCGGGAGAGCTTCAGACACGGGTAGTTGTCCGGTGCGCTGCGCACGTACACCTCCGCCCCCGTGACGACGCCCTCATAGGGAAACTCCGCCGCCGAAGCCGGTGCCACGACCGAGGCCAACGCCAATATCAGTGCCCTGGAAGACATGATCGGCTCCTTTTCCCAATCGCCTCGGACTCACAACCGCCGGCAACGGTAACACGGCCCACCAATCATGTCAACGCGCCCGGGCCCGGCGCAACTGTCCCAAGGATTGTGGGGATTCTTGAGGACTGCGCCCTCGGGCGGGCGATCTTTCCATCAGATGACTGCTCGCAGGTCGCAGAGGCTCTCGGTTCCTCCCAGGAGGCCGGCCAGGTACGGATGCGACCGGACCTTCCCCGGCGACTTGGACCCCCGCATCGTCCCGGCCGGAATCTTGAAGGTCAGGCCGATGGGCCGTTCCGTGCCGTTGTTGGCAGCGCCAGCCACATCACCGCTGGCCTTCGACCAAGTTCGGGGTACGCCAAAGGCGGCATATCGCGTTTGGTGATCCCCGCTCCACGTGCTGGAGCAACTGGTTGATCTTCCACGGCAGACCTCGCCGGCAACGGCTGTAACGCAGCACCAGACGCTCCAATCCCCCGGCAACCGTCGGCGGCCGGGGCTGCAACCGCAACAACTCCACCAATCGACGCAGGTTCTCGGCCTTCAAGGCCTGCTGCGCCGCCACGTGCCGCTCGATGCGGCTCTTGCTCGCCGGAGAAGGCAAGGGTCCCAACAACATCGCCGCCCGCGGCATGCGCCGGCATTTGGCCTTGGCCGGTGCTGTCCTGGCGATAGAATGAAGTCAGGTCAAGGCCAGGTGTAGTCCAGGGCCTCCGGCAACAGCGGGGCTTGCTGCGAGCGGACGGCCGGAGAGGGCAAAAGCAATCCTCCACCCGCGGCAAGCGCACCTTGTTCTGTTGGGGCCCCTCAGGTGCCTCCCGGTGGATGCCTTTACGCTGGAAAAACTCGAGTTCGACCAGGTCCGGCAGATTCTCGCTCGCTACTGCCGGTCCGTCCTGGGCCGGAGGCTGGCGCTGAGGATCGGCCCATCGCGCCGGCCCGAGACGGTGCGGCGTTGGCTGGAGGAAACCTCCCAGATGGTCGCGGCGCTGCGGGAGGCAGGGCCGCCGCCGCTGGCGGGGGTGACGGACATCGGCCAGAGGCTGCGGCGCGCCAGGCCGGGGGGCGGGGCCAGCGGGGAAGACTTCGCCGTCATCGCCTCCACCCTGGAGGCCGTCACCGCGGTGCGGCGCTGGACGCAGGGGCTGCCTGAAGGGCTGGGGCTGCTGTCGGAACTGGGCTCGAGTCTGCCGGAGTTCTCGGCCGAGGTGGAGGCCATCCGCTCGGTGGTTGATTCCCGCGGGCAGGTCCTGGACGTCGCCTCGACCACCCTGGCACGGATTCGCCGCGAGGTCGCCCGGACCCGCCAGAAGGTCCACGACGTCATCTACGGCTACGCCCGCCGGCCGGAGGTCGCCCGCATCCTCCAGGACCCGGTGGTGACGCTGCACGAAGACCGCTTCGTACTGCCGGTCAAGGCCGAGCGCCGCCACGAGCTGCCGGGGGTGGTCCACCGCACCAGCCAGTCCGGGGCCACGGTCTTTGTCGAGCCCAACGAGTCGGTGGAGCTGAACAATCACCTCGCCGAGCTGCTGGACGCCGAGCGCCGGGAGATCGCCAGGCTGCTGAACGACCTGGCCATCATGCTGGAGCGCCGCCACGAGGTCATCCCCCCGGCCCTGCGGACACTGGCACAACTGGACGTGATCTGTGCCAAGGCGCAGTACGCCTATCAGTTCGACCTCATCTGCCCGGAGATGACCGAGCGCGGCGGCCTGAGGCTGCACCGGGCCTCCCACCCGCTGCTGCTGGAACAGGCATACCAGCAGGAACGCCAGGGCATCCCACCCGAGCAACGCCACCCCGTGGTGCCCATCGACGTGCGGCTGGGGGTGGACTTTGACGTGCTGGTGGTCACCGGCTCAAACACCGGCGGCAAGACAGTGGCGCTGAAGACCGTGGGGCTGCTGGCGGTGATGGCCCAGTCGGGAATGCACATCCCCGCCGGGCGCGGCACCACGCTGCCGCTGTTCCGCAACGTCCTGCTGGACGTGGGCGACGAGCAGTCGCTCCAGCAGTCGCTGTCCACCTTCGGAGCACACATCCGGCGAGTCCGACAGATCCTGCGCAAGGCCGACCGATACACCCTGGTGCTGCTGGACGAGCTGGGCAGCGGCACCGACCCCGACGAGGGCGGGGCCATCGGCCAGGCGGTGCTGGACGAGCTGTGCCGCATCGGCTGCTTGGCCATGGTCAGCACGCACCTGGGCGTCCTGAAGGCCTATGCGTTCAATCACGAGCGCGTGGACAACGCCTCGGTGGAGTTCGACACCCGGACGCTGAGACCCACGTATCACCTGCGCATCGGCGAGCCGGGCGAGAGCCACGCCATCACTGTGGCCGCCGCCATGGGACTGCCCAAGCACGTCGTCGCCGCGGCGCGGAAGCACTTCGGCCAGCGTGGGCGGGCCTTCCGCCGGGCCATCCGCGCCACCCTCCACAGCCGGCGAGAATCGGAGCAAGCCAGGTCACAGGCCGATGCCGCCAGGATCGCCGCCGAGTCCGCCCAGGAACAGTACGCCGCCAAGATGGCTCAACTGCACCAGCTTCAGGAGCGCTTCGAGAGCTGGGTGGCCTCGCTGGCGGAACTCCGCCCCGGCGACGAAATCCAGGTGCCGAGCCTGAAGAAGACCGGCCGGCTGGTGCGGGTCCAGTTCAACAAGCAGATTGCCGTGGTGGACGTGGACAACCTCCAGGTGGAGGTGCCCCTGGCCGAGCTCATGCCGGACCTGGGCCAGGGCGAGGTGCGCCGAGAGATCGCCTCGCTGCGGGAGCAGGTCCTGGCTCAGGCCCGGCAAGCCGAGGCCGCCCGGGCAGAAGCGGAGCGGCTGCACCGGGAGTACCAGCACTCGCTGCAACAGCAGAAGGCCCGCCAGCAGCAGTACGAACAGTGGCTGGCCGAACTTGCCCGGGCGCGTGTGGGGCAGACGGTCTCCATCGCCCGGGCACCGGGAACGGGAAAGTTGCTGGCGCTGAATCTGGCCGTGGGCCTGGCCAAGGTCCAGACGGCCCGGGGCGTGCTGGAGCTGGCGGTGCAGGAGCTCTTCCCGCAGGTCGGCCCGTTCGCGCGGACGGCGCAGCGCCGGCCGCGCCGCGGGCGTGCCCAGCACGGCGTCAAGTCGGGCGCCGGCAAGGACCGCCCCATCACCCGCCGCCGGCCGGACAGCGCCGCAGCCAGGGCCAACCGCGAGGCGGTGCTGAAGACCGCCCCCGGCGAGCAGGTGTACGTCGTGCCCTTCCACAAGCGGGCGACGCTCATCCGCTTCAACCACGACCGGGATGAGGCCGTGGTCCAGGCCGGCGCCTTCGAGATGGAAATACCCATCGCCGACCTGGAGCCGGCCAGGTGAACCGGCGCCGACCGCAAACGATGGACGGGTGGTGCCCGGGGGTGCCGGCTGGGGGCTGGGCGCTCGCTTTTCAGGTCTTGACCGCGTCGAGCATGACGGCCGCCATGGGCCCGAAGACCAGGATGGGCATCCAGGCGGCCAGCACGGGTTGGAGGCCCAGATACCGGCAGACATAGATGAAGATGTACACCACCGCCACCATCAGCAGGGTGAGCATGGCCGAGGCCTTGATGTTCCGCTCGCGCGAGAGGATGAAAGGCACGGCCACCAGCAGCATGATGATGTTGTTGAAGAAGTCGGCAAAGCGGGTGTGCCGGACCAGCCTGACGCCTTCGGGGTCGGGCACCCGCTGAAGCTTCACCAGCCGGTTCAACTCGGCGATGGACATGTACTGGACCCAGTCGGTGGCCTGGCGGAGGTTCAGGCTGGCCGGGTCCAGGTCGCAGCGATACACGAGCTGCCCGCCGCGCAGGAACCAGCCGTTGACGTTCCGGTCCCTGTGGTATCCGAAAGTGGCCGAGGAGGCCTTGAAGTAGGCCGCCGGCCTGCCGCCGGCCTGGAGAAAGACGAAGCGGGCATCCTCCAGGACGCCGCTGGCGTAGTCGCCGGGTTTCTTGAAGACCAACCTGCCGGCGAGGACGAGATTCTCACCGGGCGCGCGAAGGCGGACCCTGGGCACGACGGGGATGCGCTTCCAGTCGATCCTCAGGTTGCGGTTCTTCTTGAGCTTGCGGAGCTCCCCGAGAATCTTCTCCGGCCCGAAGTTGGTGGGGAAGAACGCGGCCGTGGCGGCGGCCGGTGCGCCGACCAGGTGCAGGCGGACGTCGTCGGGCCCGGCCGGCGGGTCCGCCGAGAAGACCCACCCCTGCTGCGGGTCGTATCGGGCCTGCGGTGCCGTCAGGTGCCCGGCGTAGGCCAGTTGATCGTCGCGGAGCAGGATCAGCGGCTTGAGGAGGCGCTGCTCCTTGGGCAGATATCGGCCGGCGTACCAGATGTTCTCGTGGTTGTCGCTGACCAGGCGGATCTGGAAGGGCGCCTTGCCGCGGACATTGTCCGGGCTGCGCACGAGCCGGTCCTTGTTGGGAGGGATGAGCAGTTCGCTGTCCGCCACCACCAGCACGTTCAACAGGACCGCGGCAATGACCACCGGCAGCAACACGCGGTGGAGACTGACCCCGCTGGCCAGCAGCGCCGTCAATTCGTTGGTGTGGTTCATCCAGGCCAGGGTGAAGGCCGCGGCGGTCACGATTATCACGCCGGACAGTTGCCGGAAGTACACCAGCGACTGGTAGCCGTAGTAGATGCCGATCTCTTCCAGGACGGCCGTGGCGCTTTTCTCGGGCCCCCCGGCGGTCTTCTCGGTGAACTCGTCCATGTACACCGCCAGGTCGGCCACGATCCGCAGCGCCATGAGCACCACGAAACACAGCGCGACGCTGATGAGGAAGTTCTTCACTACATACCGGTCGAAGGTCTTCATTGGCCCTCACCGCCTCATCGGCACGGCGTAGATGTACAGGGTGACCGCCGCCAGCACTCCGAAGCCGCCCCAGATGGCGGTGATGCCGTAGCTGGCCGGGACGTCCGGGTTGGAGATGAGCTGCCTGCCCATGAGGATCATGGCCACCACCGCCAGCCCGGGGATAGCGCTGATGGCGAAGGCCGCCAGCAGATGCCCGCCGCGCAGCATCAGCCCCAGCGCCGCGCCCAACATGACCATGAACATGCAGCTCAGCCCGTAGGCCAGGCGCTGGTGGACCTCGGCCTGAACCTTGCGCAGCAGCTTGCGGACGGTGCGCGACCTGAGGTTCCTTATCATCTCCACGATACCGGGGAGGCGTTCGAATCGGAGGGGATCGGCATAGAGGTCTTCCAGCTCGATGCCGCGAGTGGCCGCGACGATGGCCGCGGGCACGGCAAAGGGGCCCGACTCATCGCGGTCCATGGTGCGGGCCTCATCCCAGGTCTCGGAGGGGTAGCGGGCCTTGACGTCGATGAGGGTCAAGCCGACCATCGGCCGGGGCTGGATGCGGCTCCAGACTGCCCGCACCCGCACTTCACGTGCCTTCAGTTCCCGCCTCAGCTTCTGGCCCACGAGTTCCTGGACGAACACGCCCCGCCGCTCAGGGCCGCCCGGCGGGGTCAGCAGCACCAGGTTCCTGCCCTCACGCAGCCGGGCCCGCCGGGCCCGGATCCTCACCCGCATGGGCCGGGGCCGCCGGGCCTGGCCGGGCCCGGTCGTCGCGCCCAGTATCCCGGCCGAACCGGGCGGCAGTTCCACCAGCTTGTCGTACCGCCCGTGGGTCTGGATGCCGGCCAGCACGTCCAGTTGGAACCGCCGGATACAGATGTAGCGTTTGACCTGCTCCAGGGCCTCGGTGACCACGGGGCTCTCCTGTGGCCGCGCCCAGGTGCGCCACAGGCGGTTCCAGTCGTAGGTCTTGGGTTCGTCCTTCATGCTGGGCAGCTCGCCCTTGCGGACGCGCTGCTCATCTTCCATGCCCACGGTGCCGCCGTCCTGGAGGAAGACGGCCGGGTTGGTGGGATGGAAGACGGCCACGGTCTTGCCGCCGACCTGGTGGAACTCCAGCTTGGCGCTGGCGGCGACCAGGCAGCGGGCGTTGTCCGGGTCGCTGTGGTCCACGCCCACCACTCCCCGCAGCCAGCCGCGCTGCGGGTCCACCTCGTCGGCGTGGAACAACCGGCTCTTGTACTTCACGTAGCCCTGCTTCTTCAGCCGGTGGAAGGCGATCTGTCTCAGGTCGTTCTTGGCCGTCTTTTCCGAGAGGCCCAGCAATATGGGCGCAGCGTACAGGCCCAAGGCCAAGGCCACGGTCGTGACCGCCACGCCCAGCCAAATCGCCGGCCGGAGCAGCGTAAGGGTGCAGACGCCGCTGGCCCGGCAGGCCATCAGCTCGTTGTCCTGGCTGAAGCGACCATACACGATGGTCGCGGCGAACAGGGCGGCGAACGGCAGCGTCAGGGACGACATCAGCGGCAGCACGTAGCCGAAGAACTTCAGCGCCTGCTGACCGGTGAGGCCCTGCTCCCGCAACGGCTCGATGAACGCCAGGATGGTCATCACCGTGGTGATGGCCGCGGTCGCCAGCAGGGTCACCCGCGCGAGGTCCTTCGCCAGGTATGTCTTGAGCGTGCGTATCACTACCTCTCCGCGTCCTGCCGGGCGGGCGCCGAGCGCGGCGGGCCGGCCTCGTCGGCAGTCTTCCGTATCGCCCGAGCCAGCCTGGCGATGCCCTCGCGGATGGCCGGTTCGCAGACCGTCCCAAACGTCAGCCTCATGTGATTCGTGGGTATCCGGCGCTGCCGGTCCGGACCGTAGCAAAACTCACCGGGCAGATACACCACGCCTTCGCGCAGGGCCTGGGCAAACAGGGCACCGTCCTTCCCGGTGTCCATCCACTCCGGCAACGTCAGCCACACATACAACCCGCCGCCCGGCCGGGTCCATCGCGTCGCGGTGGGCTCGAAGTCACCCAGCTCGCCGGCCAGGGCCGAGAGCATGGCGTCACGCTTGGCGCGGTAACGGCGGCGCAGCAACTCCACGTGTTCGGCGTAGGCGCCCGTCCGCATGGCCCGCAGCAGCAGGTGCTGGGCGAAGTTGGACGAGCCGAAATCGTGCACCGCCTTCTGGTCCAGCACGGGGCCGATGAGATCGTCCGGCAGGACGGCGTAGCCGCTGCGCAGCCCAGGGGCAAAGGGTTTGGAGAAGGTCTGGGCCAGCACCACCTGGGCATTGTCGCGGTCGAAGCTCTTGATGCTCGGCGGCGGCGGGCTGTCAACGCTCAACTCGCGGTACGCCGCGTCTTCAATGATGCAGATGCGATGCTCGGTGGAGTAGGCCCGAACCACGTCCAACATCTGCTCCCGCCGCGCCCTGGAGAGGGTGATGCCGGTGGGGTTCTGGCAGTAGTCGCAGGTGTAGACGACCTTCACGCGATGCAGTTGACCGGCCCGGCGGATGTCCTCCAGGGCGGCGGCCAGGGCGTCGATGCGCATGCCGTCCTCGTCCATCTCCACGCAGCGCACCTCCGCCCCCGTGCTGGCCAGCACGCCGGTATAGACGAAGTACCCGGGCCACTCGGCGATGACGATGTCGCCCGGGTCCACCAGCACGTCGGTGATGATGTACAGCAACTGCTGCGAGCCGGAGGAGACCACCACGTTGTGCGGGCCGATGCCCAGTTGCTCGGGCTTCAGGCCGTCCAGTGCGGCCGCGTGCTCGGCGATGGCTCGGCGCAGCTCGGACAGGCCCTCGGTCGAGCCGTACTGCAACGACGCCCTGCCCACCTGCTCGTCGCTCAGCAGGCCCTCGGCCAGGTCCTTCACCTCCGCCGCCGGCAGCGATTCCTGGTCCACCAGCCCCACCGCGAAGGAGATCACGTCCTCCCTGCCCAGGGCCACCTGGAGCAGATAGTTGATTGGCTGGGTGACCGTCCGCCGGGCCTTGCGGGAAAATCCGAATGCAGGAAGATCTGCCGCCATAATGCCTCTCGAGCGTCCTGGCAGCAAGTCTAGTTGCGGCCACCGCCCTGTCAAGTCTCCGGCCCGCCGGTGCCGCGGCGCGGAGGCGGCCCTCCCCGGCCGGCTCGACTGAGGCAAACGTCCGGCCCGCGGCGTTCGGCGCGAATGCCGCCGGGCAGGTCCAGCGCCGTCCGCCGGCCGGTGACCAGCTCCAGCAGCTCGGCGTACCTCTGCTGGGTCATCTCCTGCTCCCGGGCCTCCAGCGCCGCCAGGGCCTCACGCAGGGCCATCGTCGCCAGCAGCGGCGGGGCCTTCTTCAGCGGCCCGGCCCGCAACACCACCTCGCCGCCCCGGCGGCGCCGACACGCGCGCTCGAAGAGCCTGCCGGCCAGCTCGGCCAGCACGGCCTCGGCCTCGCCGGCGGCCCAGGCCGCACGCAGCAGCGCCTCGTCCACCTGCGGATTCAACCGGCGCCGCAGCATCGGCAGCACCTCGTGCCGGATGAAGTTCCGGGCGAAGTCGGTCTGCCGATTGGTCGGGTCTGTGCGCCATCTCAGGCCCGCCTCCCGGCAAAAGGCCTCGACCTGCTCGCGCCGGGCCCACAACAACGGGCGGACCAGCACCACGTCTTCGGCCAAGGCCCGCCGGGGCCGCATGCCCGCCAACCCCCGCAGGTGCGTGCCGCGAACCAGACGGTACAGCACCGTCTCGACCTGGTCGTCGGCGTGGTGGCCCACGGCAACCACGGGCGCCGCGACCTCTCCGGCCAGGGCTGAGAGGGCCTCGTACCGTCCGCGCCGGGCGGCCTCCTCGATGCTCGCGCCCCAGCGCCGCGCCAGCTCACGGGTGTCGATCCGGACCAGGTGAAAGGGCAGGCCCCACTGCCCGGCCAGAGAGGCGACGAAATCCGCATCCGCGTCGGCATCGCCGCGCAGGCCGTGGTGCACGTGGCCCAGGTGCAACCGGCAGGTGCCCAGCCGGCGAAGCCCCTCTGCCAGGGCCACGCTGTCCGCCCCGCCGCTGACGGCCGCCAGCACGACCTGGCCCTCCGCGAACATCTCGTGCCGGCGGATGTACTCAGCCAGGCGGGCAAGAAACTCCCGGCCGGCTCGGGCCGATTTGGCTGCGTCCAGGGCCACCTTGTGCCTTCCTGTGACCGGCGATTATACTCTCTTGGCCAGTCACATAGGATCGCCGGCGGCACATGAGGCCGATACCCTCCAGAAGACATCGCTGGGCGGTGGCGCTGTTCCTGGTGGTCACGGCCGGCAGCACGGCCCTGACCTTCCACGAGCCGACACTGCCGACCCGACAGGCCAACCTGTTGGCCGAGGTCTTCAGGTCCCGGCACCCAGCCGAAGGAAAACTGTACGCCAACGACCCCGTCTTTGCCGAGAGCGGCCAAGCCGCGCCCTGGCGGCTGCACCTGCCGGCGTGGCGGGCGCTGCTGGGCGCAGCGGAACGGCTGGTGGCACCGGCCGATGCGGTCAATGCCTTCCGACTCCTCGGCGCCGCTTTGGTGCTGGCCTACCTGTTGAGCATGTACGTTCTGTTGTACCGCCAGACTCTCAGCGCCCTGACGGCCATGCTGGTCGCCTTGATGTCGTTGGCCGTGTATTCCGACAAGCCGCCCTACTGGGGCATCGGGCCGGTCTTCACGGTGACGCCGGCGGGGGCATACCTGGCGGCGGTGCCGGTGCTGATGTTGATGTTCGTCAATGCCCGCCGGCCCTGGGCGCTGGCGGGCGTGTTCTTCCTGGCCGGTGCCGCCGGCAACGTGCACATCAGCTCGGCGGTGAACCTCACCGCGGTACTCAGCCTGGTCCTGCTGGCGCGCGAGCGTTTTCGGCTGCGGGCGTGTGTGACAGTCGGGCTGTGCCTCCTGGCCGCCGCGGCCGGCGCCGGACCGGCCCTGTACTACTACTGCCAGACCTTCCGTGCAGCAGGGCTGGCACTGCCGGCAGCCGGCCAGGCCGATCCGGCGGCCGCACTGCGACTGGCCGGCATGAACATTCTTTATCCGGGCCTGGCTGTCTTCGCCGTCCGCAGGCTGGCCATCGCCCTGGTGCCAATGGTGCTGGCGGCCATCGTGCCGGCACGCCCCGGCCGGCGGCGCTCGGCCGGACCGGGCCAGTGGCTGCTGCTGCTGGCGGCGATCTTCATCGTCGCCTTCGGCCTGCACGGACTGGCCCAGTTGGCCGGACGGTTGATGGGCACCTGGCCCGTGGCCACCGAGCTGTTCGGTGCCTTCGGCCTCCTGATGGTGCCCGTGTACGTGCTGTTCGCCCGGGCCATGGTGAACCTGCTCCGGCTGGCGCGACGAAACCGCCGATGGGTGGAGGCCGCCCTGGTGGCCCTGGCGGTGGTGTACCTGGGCTTCAGTTGGAACGCCCATCCGCTGCGCCGGCTGGCCAAGGAGATGGTGACGCGGGCGGGTGGCAAGGTGCCCCACCGCCCGGAGCGACAAGCGGCCCGTGAGCTGCGGGCCCTCGCCGGATGGGCCCGCCGAAACACCCCGCCGGAAAGCCTCTTCATCACCGAGCGGGCCGAGATCCGCGCCTACGCGCTGCGCTCGATCTCCTGCTGCGGCCTCGACGCGGAGTATCTGTATCGGCTCGGCCCAGGCCGGCTGGCCGAGTGGCAGCGCCGGCTGCGGCAGCAGAGAAAGCTGCTGAGGCCCGAGCCGGGGGCCCTGGCCGACGCCGAGGCGATCGTACGTCTGGCGGATGCCTGGCGAGCCCGGCTGCGGGCACCGGCCGGGCCCATCTATGTGCTCGTCCGGGCGCAGTCGGCCCCGAGCCCGGCAGGCAGGCTGGCGATGGTCGAGGCCCCGGCGGGCCAGTGGGGCCGGCACTGGCGGCTGTTCCAGGTGCTGCCGCCAGGCGCAGCCCCGCCGGGCGCATTGACCCGGCCGGCCAGGGCAGCTAGCATGCCGAGCAGTCAAGTCTCGCCCAATCGACCGCCGGTCCGCACCGGCTCCTGAAAGGAAAGGCAACACGATGAGAAATTCTGCATGGTTCGCCGTGATTTCCGCCGTGGTGATGCTCGGGGGCTGCTCGACGGCACTGAAGGAGACCGTCGGCCTGGCTACCGGAGCCAGGGGCAGCGTCACCGTCCTGGAAGAGTCCCTGGCTGCGAAGGAAGCCAAGCCGCTGGGGGCCTACGAGCGATTCGAACTGGAGGCCCTGGCCGACGACATGGGCGGTCAGGTCCCGCCGGAGTTGTTCTCCCACCTGCCGAGGGCCTTCGAGAAGGCGCTGGCCGCCAAGAAGATTCCCAACGCCCGGGCGGGCAAGACCCTGCTGATACGCGGCAAGGTGCTGCACTACGAGGACTCCTCGGTGGTGGGCAAGGCCCTGGGGCCCCTGGAGTTCGTGGTGGCGCGGGTCCAGTTCGTGGACAAGGGCACGGGCAAGGTGCTGGCCACGGCCAACTGCGTGGGCCGGACCACCACGCGGGTGAACCTTGGCGTGGCCCGCAAGGCCGAGGGGCTGGCCAGGGCCATCGTCAAGTGGATCGACGAGCGTTTCCCCCAGGACAAGCGGTTGGAGTAGCGCCGGGGAGTTCGGCCCCACGCCCTCCAGGCCGGCAGAGCTCCCGGGCCGCCCCGACCGAAAGTGTCAAGTCGCCGACGGGCGCCGGCCGATAAGCCCGGTAGGACCAGTGCCCCTCGCGCCCGACCGGGCCGGTACGGCCAACTCGGGTGGGCGATGTGGGCTGGACGGCCGGAGGCGATGCCGTGTGCCCGTTCCTGGAACAAGCCGATCCGCGATGTGCGGCCCATCTTTCACTGAAGAAGCTGGAAGAGGCCATGGGCCGCTGTGGGGCCGACTACGAGGACTGCCCCATCTACAGAGAGAAGCTGCTGGGCAATGCCCGCCAGGACTGCCAGCACCACGAACGGCTCCGCGCTGCCGGCTGAGATGTCCTCGGCCGTGGCCGGCTTCCTGGACTACCTTCAGGCCGAGTGCGGCCTGGCCGACAACACCCGGGCCGCCTACCGCCGGGACCTCGCCCAATTCGGCGCCTACCTGACCGAGGCCGGCTGCCGCTGTCTCGGGGCGATCACGGCGACGCATGTGGAGGGTTTCCTGCGGGCCCAGCACGCCGCCGGCAAGGGCCCGGCCTCCATTGCCCGGTCGCTGGCGGCGGTACGCATGTTCTGCCGCTTCTGCGTCTTTCAGCACCTGATGGCCGATGACCCCTCCGGGCCGGTCGAGGGTCCGCGGAAATGGTCCCGGCTGCCGGAGACCCTCTCGCACCGGTCGGTCGAGGCCCTGTTGGAGGCCCCGTCTGCGGACGAGGACCTCCACTGGCGGCGCGACCGGGCCATCCTGATGCTGCTGTACGCCACCGGCATGCGGGCCAGCGAGCTGGTGGGCCTGAAGGTGGGCGACCTGCACTTCGAGCTGGGCGTGGTCCGCGTCTTCGGCAAGGGGCGCAAGGAGCGAATCGTCCCCGTGGCCGAGGAGGCCCTGGAGCGCATCGCCGACTACCTCCGCGAACTTGGCGGCAGCGCCGGCCGGGAAGAGACCGATCCGCTGTTCGTCTCGCGCTCTGGCAGGCCGCTGCGGCGGGAGGACCTCTTCCGGTTGGTCCGCAAGTACGTCCGCCGCGCCGCCCTTCGGGGCCGGGTCAGCCCGCATACACTGCGGCACTGCTTCGCCACCCAACTGCTGGCCGGCGGGGCCGACCTGCGCTCGGTGCAGGAGATGCTCGGCCACGCCGACATCGCCACCACCCAGATCTACACTCACGTGGATGTCTCGCGCCTGAAGGCCGTGCACAAGAAGTACCACCCGCGGGGATAGACCGGGCCGCCGGCCCGAGCCGCCGCCCCGCCCCGTGGAACAACTACACCTGACCCGGAGGACCCGGGGCGCCGCCATGCCTGTCGGTGAGGACAGACGAGGCAATCCCGGATTGGCCGCGCCCTCCGGCGGGCTTGCAGAGGCCGAGGAATGGCTGACCATGGACCGCCCAGTCGCGTTCAGGCCGGAACGGTCGTGGGGCCCGTCCCGTGCGTCCGCGGCTGGGAAACCCCCGGCGCAATGCGCACTAGCCTTCCCGCAAACCCCCGCCACAATCCGCCGATACGCCCGGGCCTGGCCGGCATCGAAAATTCGTTGCATGGCCCGCGCGGCGTACTATAATTCGCGCCAATTGGTGCACAGCTCTGCTCGGTTTATGGCTCCCCGTCGCCGCGGGGCGGGACGGGTCCGACTCCGTCGGGTGGATGAGCAATTCGAAACAAGCGAAAGGACCTGGAATGGCCAACGAACACCAAACGGTCCGCAGCGTCAGTTGGGGCGAGATCTTCAGCTTCACCCACATCTTCAAGAGCTTTCGCATGGCCATCCATCCCAGCAAGATTCTGCTGGCGCTGCTGGCCATCGTGCTGGTATGCGTCTTTGGGTGGGTGACCGAGCGCATCTGGTCGGCGGCCTCGGATACCAACTGGGTGCAGAAGGACGAGGCCTGGGCCTACTGGACGGCCGAGAGCCGGGCAGCCTTCCTGAAGGGCAAGGCCAAGTGGCTGGAGGACCGCGTCAGCCGGGTCGCGGAGCTGATCAAGCCCTATGGCCGGGAGATTACCAAGAATCCCGCCCGCGACTTATTCGGGGCCATTGAGGCCTTGCGGGAGCAGTATCGCAGGGACTACCAGCGGGCTCTGGAGGAGGCGCGCAAGCCCGAGCTCGCTGCGGTGAGGGCCGCCAAGGACGCCAAGAAGCTTTCCGATGAGCAGCGCCGGGCGAGGGTGGCCCAGGCGCGGGAGGACAGGCTCAAGGCCGAGCGCGAGGCCCTGAACCGCTTCGTCAACAACAACAGGACCCTGGCCGAAGTCCGCGGACAGCGCATCTTCGATGCCTTCGTGAAGTGGCAGATGCGCTGCGTCACCAACGCGGTGGGCGCCGTGGCCCGGGGCAACATCTTCTCGGGCGTCTTTGAGCTTTACGGGCAGCGCGGCAGCATGACGCCCAAGGCCTACACCACCGGCGGGCCCACCAACAGGACCGAGTTCGACGCCTCCACCAACGTCCAGACACGCTATGGGCTGGTGGCCTGGTTGATGCTCATGGCCTGGGGCCTGTGGTGGCTGGTGTCGGCCTATCCATGGTATTCGCTGGTGCTGTTCCTGTTCTGCCTGGCAGTCTGGTCCGTGCTGGGCGGGGCGATCTGCCGGATCGCCGCCCTGCACGCCGCCCTGGAGGAGAAGATCTCCATCTCCGCGGCGCTGAAGTTCGGCCTGTCCAAGGGCCTGAGCTTCTTCAGCGCCCCGCTGCTGCCGATCGCCATCGCCGTCTTCCTGGGCCTGCTGGTGGCACTGGGCGGGCTGGTGGGCGCCATCCCCTTCGTGGGCGAATGGTTCGTGGCGGTGCTGTTCGGCCTGGCCCTGCTGGCGGGCGTGGTGATGGCCTTCCTGTTGGTGGGCCTGGCGGCGGGCTGGCCGCTGATGTGGCCCACCATCGCGGTGGAGGGCTCCGACGGCTTCGACGCCATCAGCCGGTCCTTCAGCTACGTTTTCGAGCGTCCATTCCAGTACGGCCTGTACTGGCTGGTGGCGGCGGTGTACGGGACCGTCTGCTACCTGTTCGTGCGCCTCTTCGCCTTCGTGGTGCTGGCCGCGACGCACTGCTGGGCGGGCTGGGCGATGAAACTGGCCGCCCGGCCAGGATACGCCGAGGGGGCCGGCAAGCTGGACGTGATGTGGGCCGCTCCGAAGTTCTGGTCCTTCCACGGCCCCATGCAGGCCGAGGCCATGACCCGCTCGGAATACTGGGCCTCGTGGGTGCTGGCGGGCTGGGTGTACCTGGTGGCGGCCGTGGTGCTGGCCTTCCTGGTGACCTTCTTCCTCTCCGCGGCCACCAACATCTACTTCCTGCTCCGCCAGAAGGTGGACGCCACCGACCTGGACGACGTGTACGTCGAGGAAGAAGCCGAGGAGCAGGTACCTCCCGACCAGGCCGAACAGGCACCCGTCTCGGCCGCCCCTCAGCCACCGGCCGGGCAGCCCGAGTCGCCACCTTCCGACGAGGGCCAGCCCGCCGAGACGAAGCCCGCCCCGCCGGCGGACCAGAAGCCCGAAACGCCGGCCGGCGAAGAGCCCGGCGAAGAGCAGAAGGGCGAGTGACGCATCCCGCCTCCTCCGGTCCTGGCAGACCGGGGAGCGTGCGGACCCTGGCTGCCCGAAGCCGCGACTTTCAGGTCGGGGCTGCCGAGAGGCGCCGGCTGAGGCGTGCGCCGGCGAGCCGTGCCGGCAGGCAGGGCCTGGCGTCGGTTCATGGCGTCGGTTCATTTGGTTTGAGACAGGGCCCAGGGACGGCAATCACTGGGCTGTATTCCTGGGGGATGTCCCTGGCGGTCCGCCCTCTATGTGCCGCTCAGCCGGCGGTGTTCCTGTCGGCAGAAGCGGTCGGTCATGCCGGCGATATAGTCGCAGACCACGCGGTGCAGGCCGTCGATGTCGATGCGCCGCTGGTAGCGAGGGGGCAACAATTCGGGCTGGGCGATGTAGGCCGAGAACAGTTCGCGGATGGTACGGGCGGCCCTGGCGTCCTGTTGCCGGGCCTGCGGATGGTTGTACACGTTCTCGTGGAGGAAGGTCTGGAGTTGGCCGACGGCGGGGGCGAGCTCGTCGCTGAAGCCGGCCACGCGATTGGCCGCGGCCTGGATGTCGGCCGGGCGGGTGGGGCCTAGCCGCACGAGGCCTCGGCCAGTGGCGACGATGACGTCCTCGGCCAGCATGGCCAGCACGTTCCGGCAGGCCTGGATGCGGAGGTGCACCGCGCGGGCCTCCGGTGCCTCGGTCAGTGCCCGGTCCCACGCCATCCGCCACAATTCCAGCCCCCGGAGCTGCTCGACGGCTATCCACCCGGCGGCCAGGGCGTCGTACAGGTCGGCGGCGGTATAGGCTATCTCGTCGGCCAGGTCCACCAGTTGGCCTTCCAGGGGCGCTTGCAGGCCGTCGTCGAACTCCGTTGGCCTTCCAGGGGCGCTTGCAGGCCGTCGTCGAACTCCCCGCCCGCCGGCGAGTCGTAACGGCTCTGGTGCTTGGCCAGGCACCGGCGGACGGCGTGGGTGAGATTCAACCCGCGGAAGTGCGGGTAGGGATGTTCGAGGTAGTCCACCACCCGCAGGGTCTG
>MVCS01000083.1 GCA_002049885.1 Planctomycetales bacterium 4484_123
TACGACGGGCGCTGGCACATCCTGGACGTGGACATGTGGACCTGGTTCCGCACGCCTGAGGGGCACATCGCCTCGGCGGCCGAACTCGCCCGGCAACCCGAGGCGCTCATCCTGCACAATACCAACCGCTCCAACCCCTGCAACCTGCCCGACCGGTCACTGGAAGACTACGCCAAGATGTACGCCCGCACCAAGGTGGTGGACGACCACGTGGAGCAGATAGGCCCGCCCTGGCACATCCGCGCCCACCACATGGACTTCCACCTCCGGCCTGGCGAGACCCTCATCCGCTCGCAGAGACACGACGCAGAGACACGACGGCAGGTTCCACCTGCCGAGGGGCTGGGTCGCCAGCCAGAGCAAGTACCGGCGCGAATGGAAGGGCCACCCGCGCGAAAGGTACGAACCCTTCCGTACCTTCGGCAACGGCCGCTGGATCTACGAGCCGAACCTCTCGGCCGCCGGGGACGGCCAGGACGCCGGCCTGTGGGAACCGACCGACCTGACCCAGGACGCCGCCGGCATGGTCGGTCCCGGCTCGGCCACCTGGCGCATCCACAGCCCGTATCCCTTCTGCGGCATCCCGGATTGTGACGGCGAGCGGATAACCCACCGTGACGGGGTCTGGCTGGCCCTGGCCGGACGCGGGCCGCTCCGGGCCGAGCTGACCGACCCGGAGGGGCGGTGGTCGGCCGTGCTGGAAGTCCCCGCGGGCCCGTTCGCCCGGACCGTGGACGTGACGGACCTGCTTTCCTCCCGCTACGAGTGCCTGGTGCGCATCTCGGCCGGCAAGAAGGCGAGGCTCGCCCGACTGCGGTTCGAGGGCTTCATCCTCACCGCCCCCATGTCCATCCCGCGACTCGTGACCGGCGAAAATCCCATGGAGCTGCGCTGGGGCGACAAATACGGGCTGTGCACCGTGCCGTGGTCGGCCTGGATCGACTTCCGCGAGGGGGCGGACCTGCCCGCACAGTGGGTCTCGGCCTGGAACGCTCGCGTCGAACCCTATTGCCAGGGCTTCCTGCGGATAGCCCCGGCAGAGGCAGGGCCGGTCGGCGTGACCTTCCGCTTCGACGCCCCGGGCGACAGGCGCTTCGCCTGGGCCTATGCCCACGCGAGCCTGAACGAGGGTCCCCCGGAAGAGCCCCCGGGCCAGGCCCGGCTGGACTGGAGCGCCGACGGGCAGCACTGGCAGGAACTGAGCCGGGGCGAGATATCCAACACCCTCTGCCAGTTCGACACCAGCATCGACGGGGAGGTCCGCTTCGCCGAGCCGATACGCAGCATGTACCTCCGCGTGAAAAGCCAGACACCCATCAGCGGCGTGGAGTTCCACGGCCACCTCGCCTGCGACCCGCCGCCCGGAGAGACGCTCCGCATCCTGCACCGCTGGGTGGAAGGCGACGGCCAACACAAGACCTTCGAGGCCCCGGCGGGCGCGACCAGGTACGCCATCACCTGCGGCCAAGACCCGCGCGACCACAGCATCGAGATGTCCGTCCCGGCCAGGTGAGGCCGACTCCGCGGGCCGGCCCTCACCGCGTGCGGACCTGAAGCAGGACGGGTTCGAGCTTGACCTCGGCGTCCGGGTCGCCACGGTGGCGGGCGCCGGCGACGTAGAAGTTGCCCAGGTCGTCGCGCGTTATCGAACCGTACAACTGCGTGCCGGCCAGCGAAAGCGGTTGGGGCTCGCTGATGCGGAACGGCTCGGTGCGGGCGGTGCGTGCCTGGAGGTCGTAGGTCACCCAGTCATAGCCCCCACGCCGGCGCGAGACGCCAAGTAGACACGGGCCGGCCTCGTCGGCGAACAGGCTGGCCGTGTAGCTGCGGCCATCGGGGTGGAACCAGCCCAGGTCAACCACCTGGGCGGGGCCCTCGTCGGGCGGGGCCGGCGGGACCACCAGGAACAGCCGGCCCGGGTGGGTGACGAAGGCGATGCTGCCGTCCTTCAACGGTTGGAAGGCGGTGATGCCGTGGGTGCCCATGAGGCTCCAGCCGAAGTAGCGCTTCAGGGGCGTGGCGGCAAGCTCCTGAAGGTTGGAGTCCAGCTCCACCAGTTCGGCCTTCCAGCTCCAGCGCCGTTGCCCGCCGGTGACACGGGGCACGTAGATGTGCCCCCGGCGGTCGATGAGGAAGTTCCGCGAGACGTGCCCGTTGAGCGAGCCCACCTCGACCATGCGCGATCGGCCGGTCTTGCGGTCGTACTGGTAGAGCTTGTGTCCCAGGTAGCCCAGGGCGTAGATGTAGCGCCCGAACCCGCCGGCGGCGATCAGTGCCTCGCGGGTGGACATGAGGTGTTCCCAGCGGCCTTCCGGCAGCCGGAGTCGCCACAGGTGCGAGTCCCAAAGCGGCAACTTGCCCGTCTGGAGCTGCTCGCCGTTCTCGTCCATGGAGCTGAAATAGATGTGCCCGTCGTCGGCCTGATAGATGCGTGAGTGTATTTTCATCTGCAACTCGCCGGGGCGGTACACGTCGCAGCTTTTCAGGGCCGAGAGCACATCGCCGCGATCGATGATCTTGCCGGTCGAGGGAGTGAGCTCATACAGGTGGGCCGTGGGGTTCTCGAGGCTGTGGCCGCAGACGGCGAACCAGATGTGGCCGCGGCGGTCCCGGCCGGTCGCGCCCCAGATGGCGAACATGCCCGGGAACTCCGGCAGCTCCACATATCGCACCACCGGCCCGGCGCCGCTCGTGCCGGACGTGGCGGCCACTGCCGCCGGCCCGCTCTGGCCAGTGCAACCGGCCAGGATGAGCACCGTCAGCGCCACGCCGCAGGCCAGACTGCGAAAGCACACTGCTTGCTCCCTTCAAGGGCGACTGGCGAACAAATGCCCGCCGCGCCGCCGCGACGGGCACGTCGGTCAATACACAAACCCCCCACGGGACACGTCGTGTCGGGGCAGTTCAACGGCACGGCCCGGGTTTCCGGCCCCCTCTCAGCTCAGCCGCCGTGCTTCAGCACCATGCGCAGGTCCTCCAGCAGGGACTGTAGGTCCTCCTCGTGCTCGACCTCATCCTGGAGGATCTGCACGGCCAGGTTGTGGGTCACCGGGTCCTTCTCGCGCGTGACCGCCAGCATGGCGTTGTACACGCCGATGGCGCACTGTTCGCCCTCGATGTTCTGCTCCAGCAGCGCGCCCACGTAGGGATCGGTCGGGGCGGCGTAGCCGCAGTTGGCGTGCTCGTACCATTCCCGGGGAGAGCAGACCGGCACCCCGCCGAGCTGGATGATCCGCCCGGCCACCATCTCCGCGTGGCGCAGCTCATCGCCGGCGTGCTGGAGGAGCTCGGTGATGACGGCGTCTTTCATCGGCCCCTTGGCCACCTTCGCGCCCAGCCAGTATTGATAATACGCCAGCCATTCATCAGCGAAGGCCCTATTGAGCAGGTCGATGACCTTCTTGACATCCATGCCGATGATCTCGATGCCCTTGGTGCCCATTGACGCGCTCCTTTCGGTCTGGCCGCCCAGCCTGGACCCACCGTCGGCCGATATCGCCCTTACCAGATGAATCCTATCCGATCGGGCCCGGCAGTGCACGCCCGGCCACAACGGCGCGCCCGGCAGGACGCCCTGAGCAGGCCCTACATCAAGGCAAACCGCTCCGTATGGATTCGCCAGCGCGGAAAGCCCACCTTCCGCAAGGCCCGGCGGGCGGCCTTCATCATCCCCGGCGGGCCGCAGACCAAGGCCCGGCCCCGGCGTCCCTCGGCCAACAGCAGCCGCTTCAGCAGCTCCACGTCTATGTGCCCTCTCAGCCCGTCGAAGTCCTCCTGACGCGACAGCACGTGATGGACACTCAGGCCGGGCAGCCGCCGGCGAAGGGCCTCGAGTTCCTCGCGGAAGAAGATGTCCGCCTCGGTGCGGTTGGCCCAGATCAGCTTCACCCGCCGCTCGTCGCCCACATCCGCCATGTAGCGCAGCATGCTCAGCAGCGGGGTGATGCCAACCCCGCCGGCGATCATGACCAGCGGCTCGGCCGGCCTGGCCAGCAGCAGATGGCAGAACCTGCCAAACGGACCATGCACCCGGGCCCGCTGCAGCGGCACGAGCTGGCGCATCCTGTTGGTGAAGTCTCCACACTGCCTGACGGTCAGGCTGAGGGCGTCGGGGCGGGTGGGCGAGCTGGAGATGGTGAAGGGATGCTCCTCGGGCGGGACGCTTCCGCTGCCGAAGCGCACGAAGATGAACTGCCCCGGCAGGAACGAGAACGGCCGGCCGTCGATGGGCATCAGCTCGATGTTGAGGGTGTTGTGGTTGACTCGCCTCACCGACCGCACCTGGAAGCTGCTCCGTTGAAGCAGCGCCCGCCGGCCCAGCTTGGCCCACAGAAATCCCGCACCGTAGGCCAGGGCCGCCAGAAGCCACACCAGCCGAACCTGCCAGAGATGCCCGAAGTCCCTGCCCAGGCTGAAGGCATGCACCAGGGCGGCGGCTGTGACCAGGAACACCAGCCAGTGCAGCCGCCGCCACAGCCCGTAGGGCAAGCGCAGGAACGCCCGGTAAAGACTGACGCAGAGGACCAACCACAGCAGGCTCAGCATGCCGGCCCCGAGCAGCTCCGGCCAGGCCGCCGGCCAGTCCTCGGGCCCCGGCCCCGGCCGGACCCAGTAAATCAGCAACGGGTGAAGCGACGCCAACACGACGGCCAGCACGCCCAACCGGGCGTGCAGCCGGTACAGCCAGTCCAGGCCGAACAGCCGATCCAGCCAGCGGATTCTGCCAGAGAGGACAAACTGCATCATCAGCAGGGCCAGGGCCGCCAGGGCGGCCAGCCGTCCTGCGGTCAGCGGCCAGGGGATGCCCCTCACCCCGGAAGCCAGCCCCGTGGCCACCAGGGCCGCCACCACCACCCCGCCCAGCAGCCCGACACCCAGCCGCTTCAGGGCGGTCAGTCGCGGAGGCCTCGCCGGTGAGATGGCGGGGGCGGATGTCGCCGGGGCCGGCGGGCCGGCGGGTTCGTGATTCCCCGGCGGGGCGGTCATGACTGCATCTCCCGCTCCGCCGCCCGCGGGTCCGGCCCGCTGGCCGGGCGAAAGTGGCGCAGCACCTGGTGGGCCAAGGGCAGCTTCGCCCACAGCACGAGGATGTCAGGCAGGGTGCTTTCCAGCAACAGCGCCTGCCAGGTCACCGGCCCGGTCAGGTGCCGCGCGGCATGCCAGCCCATGGTCACCGTGCCGGCCACCACCGCCGCCAGGTTCAGCATGTATGCCCACGCCACCGTCCGTCGGAAGCTGAACATCACCGGCAGCGCCAGGGTCCCCAGCACCCCGAAGGCGGCCGGCAGGAGGTTCACGAAGCCCTCGGTCGGCGGATGGATGCGCAGGTGCAGCAGCAGGCCGCCTGCCGATATGAAGAACAACGCGCAGACTGAGGCCCGAATCTCTCTCGCGAACACGCCGCGCTCCTTCCATAGCCGGGCCGGTTCCCAGCCGGTGCGGCCGCGGCCCCGGCCGCCCCGCCGCACCATCGAGACCCCGGGCCTTCATTCCCGCCGCAGCCTGTAAACCACCACACGCTTGTGTTCGAACTGAGGCACGTACAGCAAGCTGCGCGTGCGGTCCAGGCCGATATCGGCGGGCGTCTTGAGGGTGGCCAGCGTGCGTATGCCCTTCCGGTCCGGGGCGATGGCACAGATCTTGTTGCCCACGAAGTCCGAGACGATGAACGTGCCGTCGTCGAGGACCTCTATCCCGTCCAGCGCGGTGAAGGAGTAGCTCAGGCCGAAGGGTTTCGGGGCGGCCTTGCCGGTCGGGTCCAGCTCGTACACTTCGTGCATGGTCCAGCTCACCGCGAACATCTTGCCCCTGAAGAAGGTGATGCCATTGACGCCCTTGGGCGCCTTGACCATAGCGCCGTCCCGGGGGGAACGTAACCGGCGTTGCGGCCTTGGCCCCCGCCAGCGGGAAGCTGCGCACGCGCGAGTTGTCAGTGTAGCGCCGTCCCGGGGGGAACGTAACCGGCGTTGCGGCCTTGGCCCCCGCCAGCGGGAAGCTGCGCACGCGCGAGTTGTCAGCCACGTAAAGATTGCCCTTGAAGATGCACATGCCCTTCGGCCCGTTCAGCGGGCCTTGCGGACTGCGCCGCTTCCAGCGCAGGGCGTCCAACTCGCCGCCGGGCTTCAGCCGGGCGATGAACCCCACCCCGTCGTCGGACCAATAGCCCCCGCCGGGCGCCACCACGTTGGAAACGTAGGCGACGCCCGTGGTCTGGTCCACGACGACGCTTTCGGGCACGTCCATCTTCTCGATGACCCTCAGCCGCTTCAGTCTCCACGCGCTCCACTTTGCCGGCTCGGTTGCCCCCCGCTCGCCGGCCCTCGCCGCGGACGCCGGGCCGCCCTCCTCGCCCTTGGCCTCGCCCCGCCGCGACTGACAGCCACCGATCCAACCCGCCAGCAGGCCCAACAGCACCGCGATCGAAACGACTTCACGTACCCTCATGACCTTCCCCTTTTGCATGACCCGAGGTGACGAGCGTCTCCGACCAGACGGCCCGGGGTCCGGCGCCGATTCCCAGCTTGCCCCGCCCGAGTGCGACTGTCAAGCGCCGCACCGCGCGGGCGGGCCCTCCGGGCCGAGGTGGTTGCATCCCGCCTGGCCGATGCGCGTGGGGAATTCCCGGTTGTCAGGGCCGGGCCCATCGCGTACCTTGGTGGTTCGCGTTCGTCCGAATTGCCTTGGTTGCAGGTACCTACCGTGTTGCGGCCCGACGGGATGCGCGGATGCTTCTGACGGATATTCTTGCCCTGGAGTGTATCAAGCCTCGGATGAGGGCCACGGACAAGGCCTCGGCCATCGCCGAGCTGGTGGACCTGGTCTGCGCCGCCGGGAAGGTCACCGATCGCGAGCAGATGCTTCAGGCCACCCTGGCCCGAGAGGCCACGAGGACGACCGGCATCGGCTCGGGGCTGGCCATCCCCCACGGCAAGTGCGCAGCGGCGAAGGAACTGGTGATGGCAATCGGCCGGCCCGCCCGGCCGATCGACTTCGACAGTATCGACGGCCAGCCGGTGAGCATCATCATCTTCCTGGCCTCTCCGCCGGACAAGACCGGCCCGCACATCCAGGCCCTGGCCCGCATCAGTCGGCACATGTCCGACGAGAGGTTCCGCCAGGCGCTGCTGGAGGCGCCCGGCGCAGAGGACATCTACAAGCTCATCGCCGAATGGGAAGCGAAGCTGGGGGACTGACGGGCCCGCCGGAGATCCGCCCATGCTCTAACGGTTTGCGCCGCGTGCCGGCGCAGCCTGCGCCAAGTGCACGCGTAGTACAGATGTACAGATGTACAGATGGAGGCGGCAAGTGGTGCAGCGGGCAGCCCCCCGGGCCGGGGACTATTGGAGAAGTCTCTTGGCCTCACCCACGAGGTAGAAGCTGCCGGTGATGCAGATGATGTCTTCCCGGCTGACGGCGTTGTTGGCGACGCGGATGGCCTGGGTGAGGTCTTCGGCAACCTGGCCCACCCGCCCGGAGATCTCCTCGTAGCGCTCGGCCAGCTCTTCCGGCCGGGCACAGCGCGGGGAATCATAGCGGGTGAAGATGACCTTGTCGGCCCCGCGGGTGATCTCCGCCAGCATCCCGTCGATGTCCTTGTCGGCGGCGCAGGCGAAGATGACCACCATGGAATCGTAGGGGATGTACTGTCCGATGGCGCGCATGAGGGCCTCGACGGAGGCGGCGTTGTGGGCGCCGTCCACGAGTATGCGCGGGGAGCGAACGAGGATCTCCATCCGCCCGGGCAGGCTGACCCGCGCCAAGCCCTGGATGGCGGCGTGGTCGTCGATCTCCAGGCCCTGGGCCTTGAGCTGGTCCAGCAGGGCCAGCGCCAGGCCGCAGTTCAGGGCCTGGTGCTCGCCCATCAGCGGCACGGGCAGGTGCTCGAATCGGCTGCGCTCGGTGGTCAGGCACACCCGGGTCTGAGGGCCCATGTCGCGCGAGGACTCGAAGCGGTAGGAGAAGTCGATATTCTCGCCGGTGAACAGCAGCGGGGTCTTGCTCTGGCGGGCGGCGCGTTCCAGGACGACCTTGGCCTCCGGCACCTGGGGCACCGAGACCGCCGGCACGCCGGCCTTGAAGACCCCGGCCTTCTCCGAGGCGATGGCCTCCACAGTGTGGCCGAGCTGTTCGGTGTGGTCGAGGCTGATGGAAGTCAGGCCCACCACCAGCGGCTTGACCACGTTGGTGCTGTCCAGCCGACCGCCCAGGCCAGTCTCCAGCACGACCACGTCCACATCGTTGTCGGCAAAGTGCATGAAGGCGATGGCCGTGAAGATCTCGAAGAAGGTCGGCTTGTTTCGGCCCATGCGCCCGACCTGCACGGCCACCTTGTTTATCAGGCGGGTCAGGGCGGCTTGGGTGATCATCTCACCGTTGATGCGGATGCGTTCCCGGATGTCCACCAGGTGCGGCGAGGTGTACAGGCCGACCCTGTGGCCGCAGGCCTGCAGCATCTCGGCCAGCATGTGGGCGGTGGAACCCTTGCCCTTCGTGCCGGCGATGTGGACGCAGCGCAGTGTTTTGTGCGGCTCGCCCAGGCGTTTCAGCAGCGAGCGCATACGAGAGAGGTTGAAGGTGTCGCGGTTGTAACGCACCCGCGTCATGCGCTCGTAGTCCGTCAGGGAAAACAGGTATTTAAGGGCGGCATCGTAGGTACGAATCGCCACCCTACGGCCTGCCTTCGCTGGGGATACCTTGGAGGAAGTTGCCGTCACCATAATGCGCTGCACTATATCATGTTAGGGCCGGTCGTGTCAAGGCTTGACCGGCCAGCGGGTAGAAAAAGTATGAGACGTCTGCCGAGGTCGCTCTCCGGCAACTGCCCGCCGGCGGGCTTGACAAGCCCTTCGGGGTACGTAAGCTACCGCTGGAGGGGACAGGCTAAGGCGATGGTCCAGGCAACCTTGCAAGCCTGCCTGATCGGGGCGGGCTCCTTCGGCGCTCACGCCCTGGCGGCCCTGCGGGACTTGCCCGCGGTGGAGCTGGTCGGGCTGAGCGACCGGGACACTCAGGTGGCCTCCTCGGCCGCCGCCCAGGCGGGCTGTCCGGCCTACAGCGACCACCGACGCGTGGTGGTGGAGACCAACCCGGAGGTAGTCTTCCTGGCCGTCCCGCCGGCGCCGGCCGCCGAGCTGGTCCGCCTGGCCGCCCGGCGGGGCATCCACGTCTGGCGGCAGGTCCCCTGCGCCCGAAATCTTCACGAGGCCATCGACCTCTGCCGGTCCATGGACCGGGCCGGCCGGAAGTTCGCCATCGGCACCCAGCGCCGGTTCATGAGGGCCTACCAGCAGGCCAGGGCGATGCTGCCCCGGTTGGGCCAGGCATACCTGGTGCGGGCGGAGTATCAGTTCAACCTCGGCCCGGAGCTGGGCTGGCGGGGGGACAGGTCCGCCGGGGGCGGGGCCCTGCTGGAGCTGGGCTATCACATCTTCGACCTGCTGGTGTGGCTGTGGGGGCTGCCCGAGTCGGTCTATGCCCTCACCGGCACCGGCCAGCGCGCCAGGGGCGGCGAGGACCTGCCCGTGTACGATTCGGACGACACCGCCGCGACGGTGTTGCGCTTCGGCGGCGGGCTGGCTGCGGTGGTCACCGTCAGCCGGTGTTTCGGGCCGCTCGCGGAGGCGGTGAGGATCCACGGCCAGGGCGGGCTGCTGGAGGTCGGGCCGGAGGAATGCGTCCTCCGCGACCGCGACGGCAACGTGGTGGAGCGCCTGGCGGACGGGGAGACGCCGGCGGAGGTCTTCGGCCGCATGATCGACGCCTTCGCCCGCGCCGCCAAGCAGGACGCCGCCCGCTACGAGTGCAGCGGTTGGGAAAGCCTCCGCACCCAGGCGGTGGTGGAGGCGGCGTATCTGTCCGACCAGACCGGCCAGCCTGAGGACCCCGCCGACCTGTTGGCCGGGTACGACGTGAGCGAAAGCGACTGCCTCAGGTACGCCCCCGCGCGGAGGTCCTCGTCATGAAGCGCAGCCAGATCGACGCCTGCATCCAGGAGTTCCTCGACTTCGCCGAGTCGCAGGGGTTCTACCTGCCGCCGTGGGCCCGCTACGGCCCGCAGCAGTGGGCGGAGCTGGGGCCCGAGGCTGACGAAATCCGCCGCTGCAAACTGGGCTGGGACGTGACGGACTTCGGCAGCGGGCGCTTCGACGAGACCGGCCTGGCGCTGTTCACCCTCCGCAACGGCCTGCCCGGCCGGAGCGCCCCGGAGGCCAAGGACTACTGCGAAAAAATCATGATGGTCCGCGAGGGCCAGCTCACGCCGTACCACTTCCACTCAGCCAAGATGGAGGACATCATCAACCGCGCCGGCGGCAGGCTGGTGGTCAGGCTCTACCGCTCCACGCCCGACGGACAACTGGATGAGCAGAGCGAGCTGCACGTGCAGGCCGACGGCATCACGCGAACGCTCCCGCCCGGGGGGCAGCTCGTCCTGGCCCCGGGTGAGTCGGTGACGCTTCCGCCCAGGCTGTATCACGCATTCTGGGGCGCGCCCGGCACCGGCAGCGTGCTGGTCGGAGAGGTCAGCCGGGTCAACGATGATGCCCGCGACAACCACTTCCTGGAGCCCCTGCCAAGGTTCCCCGAAATCGAGGAGGACATCCCCGCCCGTTTCGTGCTGTGCACCGAGTACCCCCCGCCGCGGTAACGGCGCGGAGGCCGGGGGGGATTGAGACCACCGCGGCAGGCATGCCGTCCCGCCGGCTCAGTCGCAGCCCGTTTCCGGCTGCCGCGACCGCCTCAAGGGATGATTTGGATGACCAGGTCGGGCTGGGCGAAGACCTGTCCGTCCTTCGGGGACCACCTGCCCTTGGTGCCGGTGACCTTGTCGGCCCACTTGACCGACTTGATCTCCCGGGCGGTCCCGGCGTTCCTGGCCCACAGGCCGAAGGCCTCCCCGCCGTTGGCGAACTCGATGTTCAGCAGCACGACCGCCCCGATGCTGGCCGCCGAGACGTTGCTGTTGGAGAAGAAGTAGCGCCCGGCCTCGGGCCCCTTGAGGCCCTTGACCTTGAACGACTTGATGGTGGCGGCCACGGCGAAGTCCCCCCCGGCCGTGGCGTGCCGGCCGGCGTCCGGGTCGATCCCCGCCAGGAAGTCCGAGCCGGCGGACCGGCCCAGGCTCACCGGCCCCATGTCGCCGGCGGAGCGAACCACACAACCCACCGCCGAGCCGGTCACGGTCAGCTTGCCGGTGCTGCCGGCGATGGACCAGCTCACATCGAGCAAGTCGCCGGCGATCTTGACCGTCCCCAGCACCGCCTTGGGCGGGCTGGCCGTTCCGTCCAGCACCAAATCCGCGGCGAAGTGGCCGGGGCCGGCCCGGCCGGCCTTGGTGGTCAGCTTGCCCAGCCAGGGGGCTTGGAGGACATCAGCGACGCCGTCATTGTCCCGCCAGCGTGCGAGCGTCAGGGCCTTGATGGGCGTGGCGGTAATCAGCGAGGTATCGGCCACGGCCCCCAGCACGATGGTGGTGGCCGTCTTGGTATCGCCGACGGCGCGAGGCCCGATGGTGATGTGGTGATCGGCGTCCACGTTGCCCAGCAACAGCTTGCCCAGGCTGCCGGCCACCGTCAGGTCGCCGGCCAGGTCGGTGGTCTTGGCGTTGATGACCCCCAGCGCGGCATCGGCGGTGATGGCCCCCACGCGCGTGCGGCCGGCCTTGACCTTGACGACCAACTGCGATTTGGCCGTGGTACCGGTCAGGCGGATCTCGGCGGCGTCGGCGTTGCCTGCCGCAGGCAAGGCCACCTGCCCGGCGCCGCTGCCTTTGAGCATGACCGTCACCTGGTCGCCGTCTGCGTCGATGAACCGGGCCTTGACCTTGCCGCCGAAGTCGATCACCCGCCCGTCATCATCGACGATGGTCGCCTGGCCGTGAGCGTCGGCCAGGACCGCATTGACCGGATTGGCCAGGTCCACGAAGAAGGTCTCGTCGGCCTCGGCCGTTGCGTCGGCGATGACCTCGACGGTGACGGTGCGAACGGTCTGGCCCGGGGCGAAGGTCACTTTGCCGCTGATGGCGGTGTAGTCCGTATCGGCCTTGGCCGAGCCGTCGGCGGTGGCATAATCCACCGTCACCGCCTCCAGCCCCGGGGCTGAAAGGCTGACGGTGAAGACTGCATCGACCGTCCCGCCGGTGCTCTCAATCACCTGCACGTCCTGGATGCTCACCGCCGGCCAGTCGTCGTTCAGGATGGTCCCGGTCGCCTGGCCGTCGGCGATGGTGGCCCCGGCGGCATTGGAGAGGGTCACGGCGAGCGTCTCGTCCAGCTCGATGGCCGTATCGCCGGCCACAGCCACGGCGACGGTCTGCGTGGTGGTGCCCGGCTGGAAG
>MVCS01000084.1 GCA_002049885.1 Planctomycetales bacterium 4484_123
TGATTGAAGGAATGCCGCCGAATCGGAACACGATTCGAGAAGCTGGCGTTGAATTTCCTGGCCATGATCAAACTCGCTATCATCCGTCGTTACCTCCGAATTCTGGATATATCAGACAGAGCCTAGCGGAAGGGGGATTGAGGGCGGACGTCAGGCCCCGGGCTTCGTGGACTGGCTGTCAGCACGCACGTGCCAGACGTGCACGAGGGGACGGTCGCAGTTGCCGCCGGTCTCAAAGACGTACAGCAGCCGGCGGCGGCGATCATAGGCCGTTCCGCCGAGCGTGCCGCGGCCGAACATGCGGGCGCTGACGTCCAGCCCGGCGTAGGGCTGCGGCTCGTGCGGCTGCTTGCGGCCTTTTGCCACGGCGGCCAAGTCGGCCGGGTCGAAGAAGAGCATAAAGGCCCCGTAAAAGTCGGCCTGGTAGCCTCGGCCGCCGGCGAGGTCGGCGCGTTTCACCTCCTGCCCCTTGGCGTTTTCGAATCGCTTGCCCCACTTGACGACGGGCACGCCGTTGCGGGTCTTGAGGCCGTACCAGCACCGTCCGAAGGCCTTTCGGCCAACCAGAACGACCGCGGCCCTGTCTCCGGCCGTCAGCCACGCCCCCCCTTTCCAGCCGTCCGCCGGGAGGAAGCCTTTCATCTTCGTCTTCAGCCGCATGGAGTAGTACAGCAAGCACACGCCTTTGAGCTTGGCGTCAGTCGGCGGCGGGTTGCCGTCGTTCCATGGGCCGTAGGCGTACAGACAGGGCCCGTTACTGCCGCTGATACCCACGCGGTGCCGGCCGGTGGCAAGTCGCAGCCCCGGCGTGTTGGCATCGGCCCAGGCCTTGGGAATCTCGAAGATATAGTGGTTCACGGCGGAGCTGTGGAAGCCGTCGATGTTCCACAGCCCGGCCGCCTTCGGCTTGGCCAGTGTCGTCTCGCTCCAGCCGTGAGTGGCCTCCTTGCCGCCGTACTGGAAATGCGTGGACTTGCAGAAACACAGCTTGCCTGTCTTTTGCCGACCCTGGGGGCCGAGGTACTCCAGACCCATGACGCGGTACCGCGTTGGCCGGGGCTTGCCATCGGGGCCGGCAACCAGGGTGATGTCGGCGAACGGCTGGAGTGTCTTGGCCGTATTGAGCGCGTTGAGATCCCTCTCCGCCGAAATGACCGGGATGGGTATGCTGACCTCGGAGACCGGGCGCCGGGTCGGTGGCCAGTCTCTGCTTGGCTTGGCACCTGCCGGCCTGCGCGCCGGGGCGGCGCCTGCGGTACTGTCAGTCTGCTGCCGGCCTGGGCGGCGGTCGCCTTGCCGGGCAACGTCCCTTGAAGCGATGGGCACGGAAGGCGATACTGAAGATAGGGAACGGCGCACTGATGGCTGGTCAGGGCCGCAGGGACGCGTTGGCAAGGGCCGCCCGATGCCCATCGTTGGCGAGGCCTGTTTCCCGGGGCCTGAAGGGGCCTGACAAAGGTGAGGGTTTGCTCAATGAGAATGAATCGGTCGTTTGCCTTGATGGTAGTGATGACAGTGTCCCTCACCGCCGGGTCGGCATGGGGTCGGAGCGCCCGCCCGGGCGTCACCGACGCGGACGTGGACGATGTCATCCAAAGTTCATCCAGGGCAAATTGCTGCGGGAGACCCGCTCAGGGGTGGTCTTCCGCACCACCGACGGCAAGACTCTCAACGTCCCGGCCAACCAGGTCAAGCGGCTCTTCGAACCGGGGCACTTCACCGCGGAGTACGGCTACTGGACGTATCCCTGCGGCCCGAGTGCCCTGATGACCCTTGCCCTTCTGGTGGCGGGCCTGAGCGACGATCGCCCCGAGATCCAACTGGCCCTGAAGTTCCTGGGCAACGACCCAAAGCGCTGGCCCAAGGGCCGGCGGCTGGCCCACACCTACTGCACCGCCCTGCGTGCGGCGGTGTGGAGCCATCTGGCGATCCACACCCGCGACCTGGCGCGGCGAGAGCGGTATCGCCGACTGCTGCGGCTGGACGCCCAGTGGCTGGCCGAGGCCATCCACGAGAGCGGCTGGTACACCTACAGCGGCCAGAGCCGGCCCGACCGGTGGCGGCCCAAGCCCGGCACCCGCACCCGCGGCGGCGACCATTCCAACACCCAGGTCGGCGTGCTGGGAATGTGGGCGGCGGCCAACGCCCACATCGAACTGCCGGGGTGGTACTGGCTGCTGGTCGAGCGGCACTGGATGAGGAACCAGTTCCGCAACGGCGGGTGGGCCTACAGCGGCACCGAGGCCTCCGGCGCCCAGCCCCGGGCCACCATGACCACCGCCGGGCTGAACTGCATGTACATCGTCCTGGACAAGCTGCACGCGGTCAAACAGGGCGGCTACGTCCGCTTCGCCGGCATCAAGCCCAATCCCAAGGTCCAGGCGGAGATCGCCCGCGTCTTCGAGGCCATCGACCGCGGACTGAAGTGGATGGAAAAGCACGATCGCGGCGGCCGATCCGGTTATTACCTCTATGGGCTGGAGCGGCTGGGGGTGGCCAGCGGGCTGAAGTACATCGGGCGCGATTGGTACCGGCACGGAGCCAACTACGTGGTGCCGAGATATCGCCGGCTGGTGGTCGGGCAGAAGGGCCCGGGGCCCTACGATGCGATGGTCCTCATGTTCCTCTGTTATGGACGGGCGCCCGTGCTGTTCAACAAGCTCGCCTATGGACCGCAGGAAAAGTGGAACTACTACTTCCGCGACCTCCATCACCTGTGCCGGTACATCAGTCGGATGAGCGAGCGCATCTACAAGTGGCAGATCGTTGACCTGGACGCCTCGATGCACGACTGGCGCGACGCGCCCATGCTGTACATCGCCGGGCGCGAGCCCTTCAAGCTTCCCGACGAACAACTGGCCAAGCTGCGGACCTTCTGCGACTACGGCGGCACCATCGTGGCCCACGCCGACCTCCGCAGCAAGGCCTTCGCGGATTCCTTCAAGCAGACCATGGTCAAGCTCTACGAGGACCGGGGATACGAGTTCCGCACGCTGCCCAAGGACCATCCCATCTATCGCACCCACTTCGGCCAGGATGCGACCCCCTGGCGGGTGCAGATACCCATTCAGGGCATGAGCGACGGGGTGCGGGACTTCGTGCTGCTGTTCCCGGTGGACATCGCCGGGGCCTGGCACCAGAACCGCCTGAAGAGCGAGGCGGACCTCTTCCGCATCATGTTCAACTTGCGGATGTACGCCGCCGCCGGTTGGAGCGACCTGCCCGGCCGGCTGCGCCCGCCCGAACTGGCCGGTACGCCCAAGACCCTCAAGTACACCCTGCGCATCGCACGCATCAAGCACCGGGGCGGCTGCGACGTCATCCCTGCGGCCTGGAAGATCATGGCCAAGCGGCTGGCGCACTACCACGGCCTGGGCCTGGAGGAGCTGCCCCCCGTGGAGCTGACCAAGCCCATTGACCCGGCACAGGTGGACGTGCTTCACCTGACTGGATTCGGGAAATTCAAGTTCGGCCAGGTGCAACTGGCCGTGCTGAACGCCTACCTCGCCGGCGGGGGCTTCGTCTGGGCCGACGCCGTGGCCGGCAGGAAGGCCTTCGACGAGTCCATGCGTGAGCTCATGCTGAAGCTGTCGAACCGGCCGGCGGGTCGGCTGCTGCCCAGCCACCCCATTCTCGCCGGCGGGGCCGGACCACTCCGCAAGGTCCAGCGCACGCGCTGGGCGAAGACCCGCTTCGGCGGCAGGCGGCTGCCACTGTATGCCCTGCGCAGGGACGGCAAACTCGTCCTGCTCTACAGCCCCATGGACGTCACCGCAGCCATGGCCGGTCACTACGTGTGGGGTTCGGCCGGCTACCTGACGCCCACCGCCCGGCAGCTCATTACCAACGTCCTGCTGTGGCGCGCCGAGCAAAAGGCAAAGGCCCAGTCCAGCGCAACCAAGTGAGGGGGTTTCTCGAAATCCCGGGCGTCCCGCGTGTGCGACGAAGCTGCACACTCTGCCGACGTCTGCTCCGGCGGTCCTTTGACCTCGCGGCTCTCCGGCAACCCTCCCCGACGGTGCCTTGCTGGCAATGGGGCGAGGGTAACTCAGCGCTTGGTGATTATGATCCGGTTCCCGGTCTTGGTGACCGTGATCTGTTCGAGGGTTGCCAGACCCCACTTGTCGGCAACGACGGTGCCGGCGGCGAGGACCTCCCCGCCGGTTTGGCTCGCCGGTGACTTCGTGCCCGCCTTCTCGTTCCCCTTTGCCTTCGGCGGCAGAGCGGTGTTGGTCCACTTGAGCTTCTGGCCTGGGACGGGTTTGAACTTCTGGCAGTGGCGGGGGGTGAGGTCGGCCTTGCAGCTCGGCAAGGGGGCGGAGCGGTCGGGTTTCATCATGGCCTGGGCGATGAGGTACTCCACGTTTCGCCCGTTGAGGTTGCAGCCGCTGAAGCGGCGGACCTCGCCCAGCGGCTCGGCCCGGGCGATGTTGGCAGCCGTGATGGGCCGGTCGCTGGCGCACAGGCGGAAGCGGTCGTTGGACTTCGCCAGAGCGGCGCGGACCTTGCCCCAGGTGGTGTCCTTCGGCTGCGGCGGGCCCGGCTCGGTGAAGGTGATGAAGGTCTGCCCGGCCCGGTGGAGGGCCTTGACGTTCCTCGCCCCCGCCGCCATCGCCGGGGCCGTCGCAGCCAGCCAGGCGGCCAGGCATGGCCCAAGACATCTTGCCGAGTGCCTCATGCTGGTGCTGCTTCCATCGGATCGCAGCCGGCCCTCGCCGAGTGCCCGCACGGTCCGCAGCGTCCCACAGCGCGGACAGTGCAGCTTTACCTCCCATCGAAGCGCAACCGGCCCTCACCGGGCGCGGCACCGCCCGACCCGGCGAACTCCTTATCCAGCCATCCCGCCTGGCCGTCGGACGCAACGTGGAGATAGCGGCCCGATGCAACTCAGACCTTCGCCACGGGCGTGACCTTGCCGGTGCGGACGGACTTCTCCAGGGCCTCCAGCACGGCGATGGGGGCCAGGAAGCGCCGGTGCTCGATGGGCTCCTTGCCCGTTTTGAACATGCCGCAGAAGGTCTTGGCCCCGGTCAGGTAGGGAACGGGGTCGCTCTCGAGCCGCACCGCCAGCGGGCCGGCGTCGGTGGCCACGCAGAGCTGGAAGCCCGAGCTGTAGTCGGTGAGGCAGTGCATGGAGGCGGTCAGGCCGTTCTTCCAGAACAGCGTCGCCACCGCGTCCTTGCCCTTCGCCGGCCTCTGGATGCCCACGGCCACCACGTCCAGGCCAAACAGCTCCAGCAGCACGTCCACCTGGTGGATGCCGTAGAAGAATATCCCGCCATACTTGGACTGAAGGTCGCAGGGCCCGTAGCTGGCGACCGCGCAGACCTTCCCCGCGCGCCGCACCTTGCGGGCGAAGGCCTGGAACGACTTGGACAAGGGCACCGTGGAGAAGCTCGTCACGGGCACGCCCATCCGCCGGGCCCGGGCCAGGAAACGCTTGCCCTCCGCCAGCCGATAGCAGAATGGCTTGTCGATGAACATCGGCAGCCGGGCCTTCAGAAATGGCTCGGCCGCCGGCAGGTGATACTTGGCGTGGCGGTGGTCGATCATCACCCCGTCGATCTCGCCTATCATGTCCGCCGGGCGCTTGACGATGCGGGGGATCTGCCCCGCCTCGGCCGAGCGACGGGCGAACTGCGCGGTCTCGCCCCATATCGCCACCACCCGGCAGCCGGCGACCTTCTTCGCCACGTTCAGTATCCTGGCGATGGCCGCACTATGACTGTTCTCCGCTCCGACGATACCAATCCTGATCATGCCTGTCTCTCCTGGGCGTTCTGGCTTTTCCCGGCCCCGGCCGGCCCGTTGCCCCGCAAGCCTTGCCGTGCGCTTCCAACCCGAGAGGCGCCTCTGGCCGTCGGCCAATCGTCGATCCGCAATCCGTTCACTTCCTCGCCGCCAGGTCGCTACAGCCCGGGGCGTCCTCCTGCCGGGCCGCCATCTCCAGCAGCCAGTCGGGGATGGCCCCGCCGGCGTCGGCGATGGCGGCCTCGAAGAGCCGGCGGACCTCGCCGCGGTTGGCGTCGGCGACGTTCTCGGCCAGTGGCTCGGCCGCCGAGAGGTCATACAATAGCACCCCCGTGCCGTCCACCTTGCAGTTCAGCCACCAGCGCTCGTCGATGACGGTCACGTTTGGCCCCCAGCCCACGGTGACGTGATCGCGGTGGCCCCTCTCGCCGGCCACGGCGGCCTCGAAGAACGGCCTGCCGTCGAGTGCCTCCGGCACCTCCAGGCCGGCGAACTGGAGTATCTGGGCGGCCAGGTCGGTGTGCTGGACGAACATGTCGCTGCGCTTCCCGGCACCTGGGCCGTCGGGGTGGCGGATGAAGATGGGCACGTCGAAGACCTCCGGGGCAGACGGGTATCCCCGCTTGCCCACGTAGCCGCGGTCGCCAATGCTGTGGCCGTGATCGGTGGTGACGATGAGCACGGTGTTTTCCAGCAGGCCCAGCACGCGCATGGTCTGATAGAAGTGGCCGAACCAGCGGTCGCACATCGTCACCAGCCCGCTGTAGTTGGCCCGCGTGCGCCGCAGCAGCGGCTCGGACATCTCCCCGGAGGCGTACCCGCTGATGACCTGCTCCTGGCCGTCGCCGTCATCGTACATGCGGCGGTAATACTCCGGCACGAACCAGGGTTCGTGGGGGTCGAAGCTCTCCACGACCAGGAAGAACCTTTCGGCGTCGCGGTTCTGCTGAAGCCACTCTGCCGCCGTGATGAGCACCCGGGCGTTGAAGTAGTCTTCCTCTCTCCTGCGGTCGTACATGTTCTTCAGGGCCACCGTGATGAACTTCCGCCGGGCGGGATTCTCCAGTTCTTCCGGCAACCAGTGGCGGATGAGTTCTTCGGATGGATCCGGGCCGCTGCGGGAGGGGTCCTTCTCCTGGCCGCGGAGGAAGGTCCATTGGTCGAAGCCGCGCCAGTAGTTCTTCGACGGCTTGAACATGTGGTACACGTCGGCGATCAGGCCGGTGCGGTAGCCTGCCTCCTGGAGCAGCTCGGCCAGGGTGTCCTGCTCCTCGGGTATGGGCCCCCAGCCCGGGGCGCCGCGGAAGTCGCCCTTGAGGTTGAAGTCGCCCCGGTCGAACGGGTACACCCGCCTGCCGGTGTACAAAGCGCGCCGGGTGGGCAAGGTGGGTAGCGACTCGGGGTACGCCCGGTCCATCACCAGTGACTCGGCCGCCAGGGCGTCCAGGTTCGGCGTGTGGACCTTCCAACCCCAGGGCGGGGTGCCCGGCTCGCCGTCGTTGTAGCAGCCTATGCAGTCCCTTCGCAGCGAGTCAAAAACCACCAGCACAATGTTCATCACACGACCTCGTCAAAAACGCGGGCCCCGAGCGGCGCCTGGAGCCCAAGAGTCTCCCGGGCGGGCACAAATGACCCGCCCGCAATCGAACGCGGATTCCGCGGATTGCTACGGATTACACGGATTGGGCACACAATTTTCAAACAGAAACGCCGTCCGTGGAGTCTGTCGTAATTCGAGAAATCCGCTCTACATTATTTCCATAGGGCGCGCGCCACCCGCGCGGGGCCACCGTCGCCCGGACATCTGCGCCCTCCGCCAAAGGCCTACTTCCCGGTCTGTCGGCGGAGGTCCAACAGCCGGTCCAACTCTTCCGCGTTGCACACGCCGCGCTGCAGGGCCACCTGGCGGATGGTCTTTCCCGTGGCGTGGGCCTCCTTGGCGATCTCGGCGGCGACGTCGTAGCCTATCTTGGGCACCAGGGCCGTGGCCAGCATCAAGGACCTCTCCACCATCTCGGCGCAGCGGGCTTGGTCTGCCTGTAGGCCGGCGATGCACCTGGCGCGGAATACCTTGGCGGCATTGGTCAGCAGCGAGGCGCTATGCAGCAGGTTGTATGCAATCAGCGGCCAGGCGGTGTGCATCTCCAGTATGCTGCCCACACCGCCGACGGCGGCTGTGGCTAT
>MVCS01000085.1 GCA_002049885.1 Planctomycetales bacterium 4484_123
AGCTCGGCCAGTGCCGCCGCCTCGCCGCCCGGGCGGATGTCCAGGCGGTGGGTGGCGAACTTGGCCGCCGTGCCCGCGGCGGCGTCTATGACCACGATGGGCGTGCGCGGGGCCTGACGTCGGTGGTCGAAGATGCCCTTCGCGCAGGTCGGGTTGGCGGCGAAGACATCGCCGACGAGCACGAAGCCGTCGCACTCGGCCAGGGTCGCGCCGGAGAGGTATTCCGCCCCGGAGGCCTCGGCGCCCAGCAGGAGTTGTTCCTCGGCCGGCTCCAGCACAAGGCAGAGCTGGACGTTGGGCCAGTCCCGGCAGCAGGCGGCCGCCGCGACCATATGTTCGCAGGGCACGTTGCCGTCCAGCAGCACCACCAGGCCGTCGCCCGGCGCGGAGGCGATTTCCTTGTAGGCCCGGGCCAGGTCCACGGCTTCCAGGCGGTCGCCCTGGCGCCGACCGGCCGTAAGGATCCGCCGGCCATGGGCCAGCAGTTCACCCAGCGCGCTGCCCCGGGGACAGAGCCCCTGGCCGGCCTGAAGGGGATACTCGGCCCGCCACTTGTCGGGGCCGGCCGGGGCCAGGGTCAGTTCACAGCCGGCCGGACACAGCACGCAGCGGGACGAATCCTGCAAACCTTGCTCGCTGCCAACCACGGTGAGGCCTTTCTCGATGCCGATGAAGGACCGCCCCGGCAGGACCGGACCGCCCTGCCCGCTCCAGCGGCCGCTAGAACACGTTGGGGTAGTCCTTGATCAGCGCGTAGTTCATGTCCGGACCATCCTTGCAGAGGTAATATGGCCCGATGTTGCAGCGTCCGCAGTGGCCCATGCCGCAGCTCATGCGCCGGTTCATGGACAGGTAGATCTGCTCGGGCTCGAAACCTTCTTCCAGCAGGCTGAAGGTGGTGAACCTGAGCATGACGCTGGGCCCGCAGACGAAGCACAGGCAGTTGGGCTTGTCCACGTCCAGGTCCTTCAGCAGCGTGGTCACCACCCCCGTCCGCCCGGTCCAGCCTTCCTGGGGGTTGTCGATGGTGCAGGTGACGTCCACCTTGGGATGGGCGGCCCAGCCCTCGTACTGGTCGCGGTACAGCAGTTCTTCCATGCGGCGGGCGCCGTACTTGATGCTCATCCGCTTGATGGACTCCATGTCCGCCAGCAGGGCCAGGATCAGCGCCCGCAGCGGCGCCAGGCCCACCCCGCCACCGACCACCAGCACCTCCTTGCCGGCGAGCTTCTCGATGGGATAGCCCTTCCCGAACGGCCCGCGCAACCCCAGCGTCTGGCCGGCCTGCACCTGGTGGAAGCGCTCCGTAACGGTGCCCGTGTTGAGGATGGTGATGGCCACTCGCTGCGGCTCCAGCGGCGAGCTGGAGGGCGTGAAGGGCGCCTCGCCGACGCCCGGCAGGGTCAGCTGCACGAACTGGCCCGCCTTGAAGGCCAGGGGCTCAGAGGGGCTCAGCACCAGGGTCTTGATGGTGGGCGTCTCCTCGATGACCTCAGCGACCTCCGCCGGCTGCGGCACGTAGGCGTTCTCCGAGCTCATTCGCTCAGCTCCTTCACCACTTGCCGGATGTCGATTGCGCCGATGCACGCCTCCACGCAGCGCCCGCAGCCCACACAGCCAAGCACGCCGTATTGCTGCGGCGAGTAGGCGAACTTGTGCAGTACCCGGTTGGCCAGCCGGCTGGAAAGCTTCGGACGCGGGGTGAGCTTCATCCCCGGCCCGCCGGCCATCCGGTGGTAGGTGCTGAACAGGCAACTGTCCCAGGTGCGCACGCGCTCGAACTCCTCCGGCCCCAAGGCCTGGTCATACAGGTAGAAGCAGTGGCAAGTGGGGCAGATGTTGGTACAGGCTCCGCATTCCACGCAGTCGGCGGAGAACTTCCCCCAGGAACCGTCCGCGTCGTTCGGCAACTTCGGCGGCTGCTGGTCGCTGAGCTTCAGCCCGAAGGCGGCGTTCTGCTCCTCCAGCCGGCGGACCATGGCCTGGCGCAGCTCGTCCCGCCGGGCCAACTGCCCGGCCGAGGCCTCCGGGAGCCGGCCCAGGCGCTCCTCGCCCAGCCACTGCTGACCGCGGTCCGTGGCCACCTCCACCACGTAGCCGTCGTCGATGGCGGTAAGGTTGACGTCGAAACCTTCCGTGGGGTAGGGCGCCCCGCCGACCATGGTGCAGAAGCACGTCTCCGTGCAGTCCAGGCAGTCGCAGGAGACCACGACCGTCGAGTCCCGCCGGGTACCAGCGTCTTGGTGGCCGTCTCGGTGGCCACGGCCCCCGGCTTGAGGCCGTAGCGGCCCAGAGACTCAGCCGCCGGCATGAAGAAGCCCTTGGGGCTCTGGCTGGGGCGGGCCTGGGTCAGCGAGCTGATGGCAGAATCGACGTCCAGCACGTCCATCCAGCCCAGCGCCCCGGTGAGGGTGGGGGCGAAGGTGCTGGCCGCGTCCTGTTCGCCCAACAGGCCCCTTAGCTCCGCCAGGGGCAGGTAATACTTCGCCATAACCGCTCTCCCCGACAGATGTCCGTCAATCGCAACGGGTCACGGGCCGGACAAGACCAATACCAATGAGATGTCCAACGGCACCATCGTGGCCGAAATTACAGACACCGCGGAGGGCCAGTCAAGCCAATTGTGAAGATTTTCACAAAATCCGGCCCGCCCGCCGGGCCGCGGCGATCATGGGTGCAGCAGCGAGTTTGTGCCGACGCCGCACTGAGGCCACCGGCAGGGGCCTTGGCGGACCTGCAAATGCCGAAGGTCGCCCTTGGGAGCTCGTGCCCGCAACGGCACTACCGCCGGTTCTCCGGTGGCGTCCCGGCCGCCTTGTTGCTCTGCTCCGGCCAGCCCTCGGGCATCTCGGCGGGCTAGCTCCCGAGCCTGCTGCGGGCCTCGGTCAGGGTGACGATGTGGGCCCGCTCCTCGTCAGCCAGCTCGTCCACCACCGCCCGGTCCTTCTCCGGGACCAAGGCCCGCATCTCCTGCATGAGGATCAGCGTGTCTCGCTCGAAACGCAGGGCCAGGTCCACGGCGGCGGCGTCGCCCTGGCTCTCCTGCGCCATCCGCACTGCCGAGGCCTCGTCGGGAAAGGCACGGTTGCTCGTCAGTGCCCGCAAGTAGCTGGCGTACTCCCCGCCGTAGCCCTCCGGGACCTTGGCCTCGCCCAGGGACTTGAGCATCTCCTCGAAGCGGCGCTGGTGCTGGCGCTCCTGCTGGGCCAATTCCGCCCAGACCTTCTTCAGCTCCGGGTTGGCTGTCCGCTCGGCCAGGGCGCTGTAGAAGCTCACGCCCGTCCGCTCGTCCTCCACGGCGATCTTGACCAGCTCTGCAATGTCAAACATTTCAGCCATGGCGATTCCCTTCTGCCCAGGGCTTTTCGCGACGAACCAGCCTCGCTGGGCCAATTACAGTGGAACCTTCCCGCCGCGTTTGCAAGGAAGATTCGGCAGCAGGCACCAGGCACCAGGCATGAGGCATCAGGCATCAGGCACAGGGCACCAGGCACCAGGCGTCAGGCACCAGGCACGAGGCATTAGGCATTCGTTGAGGGGCCCGTGTGTTCGGGGTGGCTTGCCGCTTCGCAAGGCTCAATCGCATCCCCGCACCCAAAGAGAATCCCGCCGCCGGGTCGGTCCGGAGACCAAGGGAGATTCGCCTCGGAAATCCGGGAAATCCGGCTTGCCATTTCGCGCAGTGGCGGCGCGGAGGAGACCTCCCGATCCTAGCCGTTCTCTCCTGGTCGTTCGCCGTCTTGCCAGAATGGCAGTCGTGCCTCAGGGAGCTCCCCTCGGCGGCCCGGGTGGCCGTTCTCGTTGCGCGCGTAAGTGCGAGCCTGGCTGGCAATTGGGGCGGTCGTTGGCGGCCGCCGGCGGACCGTTTCTGGCACGGCCTTTGCTGCGCATCGTCTTGGTGAGCGGAGAGCACCTGGGTCAACGCTGGAGCATTTGGTGCCGTGAAGAAACTAAGGAGGTGCGACGATGCTGAACTGGTTGGACAGCTCGTGGTACGGCAATCCGTGGCGCCAGTTGCGGCAGATGCAGCGGCGGATGGACCGGCTGTTCGGCGAGTTCTTCCGGCCGCTGGCCCCGGCCTTCCCGCCGGTGAACGTCTATACCGATGACGAAGGCGCGGTAATCACCGCGGAGCTGCCCGGCGTGGAGGCCGAGGACCTCGACGTCACCGTCGCCGGTCAGACGGTCACCATTCGGGGCGAGCGCAAGGCCGACCAGCCCGGCCAGGACGTCCGCTGGCACCGTCAGGAGCGGCGGTTCGGGTCGTTTCACCGGCAGGTCGAGGTGCCTTTCGGCATCGACCCGGATGCGGTTGAGGCCGACTACCGGCGCGGTGTGCTTGAGGTCCGCCTGCGGCGCGCGGAGTCCGAAAGGCCCAAGAGGGTCCCGGTGCGGGGCTGAGCCCGCCGGGCCGGCCCTGCCCGCAGGTCCGACTTTGGTTGGCGGCACCGGAGCATAAGGAGACGGGAAATGGCTGAGGAAAAGAGCAACGCACTTCAGCAGCGCGAGCCGGCCGTGGCCGAGGGCGTGGAGCGGACCCGCAGTGGCAAGGTCTTCAGTCCGCCCGTGGACATCTGGGAGACCGACGAGGCCATCGTGCTGGCGGCGGACATGCCCGGCGTGGACGCCGAGTCGGTGGAGGTGTCCCTGGAGGACGGCGTGCTGACCATCAGGGGAGCCGTCCGCCCCCACGGGCCGGAAGGCGCCGACTTGGCCTACGCGGAGTACGACCCCGGCGACTACGTGCGCCGCTTCTCGATCTCCGAGGAGATCGACCAGGACCGCATCGAGGCGCGCATCGCCGGTGGGGTGCTGAGGCTGACCCTGCCCAAGGCCCAGCCGACCCGCAGGAAGATCGAGGTCAAGGCCGAGTAGATGACTCCATGCAGGAGCGGGAGGTCTGCGATGAACTTCAAGGAGAAGATTACACAACTGATGCCCTGGAACTGGGGCAAGCAGCCGGTGCGGGTCTCGTCGCTTCCCCAGCGTGAGGCGCTGACGGACCTCCGCCGGCAGATGGACAGGCTCTTCGAAGGCCTGTACGAGGAACTGCGGTCGTGGTCGGCCGGGTCGGATCTGGCTCGGCCTGTGGGGCCGGCCGAGCTGCTCGGGGGGGACTGGCCCAGGCTCGACGTGGAGGAGACCGACGATGAGATCCGCGTCACCGCCGAGCTGCCCGGCCTGGAGGAGGACGACATCGACGTGACCGTCGGGCCTCGCTCGCTGACCATCCGCGGCGAAAAGACCCAGCACCGCCAGCGCCGCGACGAGGACGTGTACATCACCGAGACCTTCTCGGGCAGCTTCCACCGCAGCGTGCCGCTGCCCGATGAGGTGGACCCCGAGTCCGCCTCGGCCAGCTATCGCAAGGGCGAGCTGGTGGTCAGCCTGCCCAAGAAGCACAAGGGCCGGCGGGCCGGCAGGAAGGTAACGGTCAAGACGGGTTGAGCCCCCACACCCGGCAGCGCTGCACCCGCCGACTTGCCCGCATCGGTCGGCGGGTTTTCTTTCTGCCCCGTCCGGCCCGCCGGGCTCGCCGCGGACCTGCCCGGGGCCTGGGTTGGCCGGGGCGGCCAGGTCAGGAGCTGCCTCCGGCCGGCAGGATGTGCGAGAGGCAGTCCACCGCCGTGCAGCCTGCCTTCAGCTCGCTGCCGTCGCTGTAGCCCTCCTCCCTGCCGGCCAGTTCCGCCGCCAGGGCCGAGCGCAGCGTCCGCAGCGTCTCGGCGTGCTCCGGGCGGTCGGCCAGGTCGTGCAGTTCCTGGCGGTCGGCGGCGATGTCGAAAAGCTGTTCCAGCCCGGATTGGCTGTACCAGATGTACTTGTGCCTGCCGTCGGTGATGTAGTGGTTGGACAGTTCGCCGAAGGCGTGTTCGCCGTGCACGTACTGCCGCCAGGGCACCTCCTGGCCGCGGAGGATGGGCAGCAGGCTCATGCCGTCCACGCACTCGGGTATCTCCGCCCCGGCGACATCCAGCAACGTGGGCATGATGTCGCGGAGCTCGACGACCTGTTCGGCCACGGCCCCGCGCAATCCGCCCAGGCCCTCCGGCAGCGTCACGAAGAACGGCACCTGGGCCGAGCCGGAATACCCCAGGGCCTTGCGGAAAAGGTGGTGGTCGCCGAGCAGTTCGCCGTGGTCGGCCGCGAAGACGAAAACGGTGTTGTCCCTGGCGCCGTGGTCGCCGAGGTGTTCGAGGAATCGGCCGATCTGGTGGTCCAGGTGGGTGATCAGGGCGTAGTAGGCACACTGGGCGCGGCGCAGGGCGCGAGGGTCCAGCCGGGCGCGGCAGGCGTTGTGGTTCCAGCGGTCCTCCGGCATGGGGAAGCCCTCGGCCCAGTCGCCCACCGCCGGGGCGGGGAGCTCCTGGTCGATGTACTGGTCCCAGTACACCTGCGGCGGGTCCAGCGGGGCGTGAGGCCGGACGAAACTCATGAACAGGAAGAATGGCCGGGACGGGTCGCGCCGGGCGAGGAACTCCACGCTGCGGGTGACCACCCAGTTGGTGGGGTGGAGGTGCTCGGGCAGGTGCCAGGGCCGGGCCACCCAGGAGTTGCTCGCCAGGCCGTGGTCGAAGTAGGAGACCTCCTGGCCGCCCAGCTGGCGCCGCAGCCAGGATTCATAGTCGTCCTGCCGGTCCTTGCGATAGTAATGCAGCATGCCGTCGTGCAGGATGACGCTCTGAAAACCCGCCGGCCACCGCTGCGGGTGCACGTGCATCTTGCCCACCGCCTGGGTCTGATAGCCCGCCTTGGTCAGCTCGCCGGCCAGCGTGACCGGGTAGTTCCAGGCCACGCCGTCGCGGTAGCCGACGCGCCCGTGGTTGCGCTGATTCATGCCCGTGTGGATGGCCGCCCGGGCGGCGATGCAGCTCATCACGCCGGTGAAGGCGTTGGTGAAACGCACGCCCCGATGGGCGAGGTAGTCCAGGTGCGGCGTCTCCACCACCGGATGGCCCGCAATCGACAGGCAGTCGTAGCGCATCTGGTCCACGTTGATGAAGACGATGTTGGGACGGTCGTCGGACATCGCTCGCTTCCTTTCCCGCCAAGGCCGCCTCTCCGAAGCCCACGGATTCGAATCCGCCCGCCCGAATCGGTCAAGTCAAATCAGACTGTGGCAATCCGCCCGGCCCGCCGGTAGCATCCGTCCTTCATGGCCAGGAAAGAGACGACACTCAGGTCGTTGCCGCACCTGCGGCGGGTCCGTTCCGGGGTTGCAGCCCTGTCCGATGAGGCCATCGCCGTGGCCGAGGCCATCGCCGACTACGCCGAGCCGTCGCTGCGCGAGTTCCGCTCCGCCGACCGGCTGGCGGGGTTCCTCGCCGCCCACGGGTTCCGGGTGACCCGGCCCATCCGCGAGATGCCCACCGCCTTCCGCGCCACCTTCGGGACGGGCCGGCCGGTGATCGCCCTGCTGGCCGAGTACGACGCCCTGCCCGACTGCGGTCGGAAGCCGGGGCAGTGGGGCCACGGCTGCGGGCACAACCTGCTGGGGACGGCCTCGGCCCTGGCCGGCATCGTCGCGGCCGGGGTGCTGGCCCGGCTGGGCAAGGCGGGCAAAGTGGTCGTCTTCGGCTGTCCCGCGGAGGAGGCCCTGCACGGGAAGGTCTTCATGGCCGACCGCGGGGCCTTCGTGGGCCTTGACGCGGTGCTGGCCTGGCACCCGGCGGCGGTCACGCAGGTCAAGGCCGCCGGCGGGGCGGCCATGGACTCGCTGCGATTCCAGTTCCGGGGCCGGACCGCCCACGCCGCCGGCGGGCCCCATCATGGCCGCAGCGCCCTGGACGCCGCCCTGTTGACGGATGTGGCCGTGAACTACCTCCGCGAACATGTGGAGGAAAATGCCCGCATCCACTGCGTCATCAGCTCCGGCGGCACGGCTCCCAACGTGGTGCCCGACAAGGCCGAGCTGTGGTACTACATCCGCGGGCGCGACCGAAAACAGGTGGACGAACTCCGCCGGCGGGTGGTGCTGTGTGCCCGCGGCGCGGCCCTGGCCACCGAGACCCGCTGGCGGATGCTCATCGAGACCTGCATCGCCGAGCGCATCCCCAACGAACCGATGGCGGAAATGCTCGAGGCCCTGCTGCGTCGCTGTGGCCCGCCAAAACTGACCCCCGCCGACCGGCGTGCCGCCAGGGCCGTGCCTTCCGGCAAGGACTACGCCACCGGCATCGACCCGCCGCGCGTCGCAGCCGGCCGGGCCTCCAGCGACGAGGACAACGTCTCCTGGTTCGCCCCGCTGGGCTGCATCACCGTGGCCTGCGTGCCGAAGGGCACCATCGCCCACCACCGCGACTACGCCCGGGCCGTACGCCTGCCCGGGGCGCACAAGGGCATGCTCAAGGCCGCCGAGGTCCTGGCCCTTGGTGCCGTGGAACTCTTCCTCAACGCCCCGTTGCTGCGGAGGGCCAAGGCGGCCGCGCAGTAGCGCTGCGGCGGGGACTCCGCGGTGGCGTCCACTCTTCCCGGCGGCTTGCCGTTCGGCAAGTCCCCAAGCCGCGATGCACAATCCGCAATGCCCCAGACGTGCTCGCCGGTCGGCGGCGTCGATGACCCTCCTGTGACTTGCAAAGACCCGCGCCGCTTCGTACACTCCCGCCGAAAAAACCCGACTTCGTTTGCAGGAGGAACGCATGAGTATCAAGGCCATTCACGTTCGCCGCGGACAGGGCGTGATGTGGCGCGACGAGATATGGGTCATCTTCAGCGTCGATCACGTCGTCAAGGGCAAGGGCGGCAGCGTGATGCAGATCGAACTGAAGAACGCCAAGACCGGACAGATCATCAAACAACGATTCCGGCCTGACGAGACCTTCGAGCCGGCCATCTTCGACCGCAGGAAGATGGAATACCTCTACTCTGATGGCGACAGCCACGTGGTGATGGACCCGGAGTCCTTCGACCAGATTCACCTGCCCGCCGAGCTCATCGGCGACCGCAGCGTGTATCTCGCCCCGAACATCATGTTGGAGGTGGCCTTCGTGGAAGGCCAGGCCGTCTCCGTGGAGCTACCCAACACCGTGGAACTGAAGGTCGTGGAGACGCCCCCGCAGGTCAAGGGCGCCACCGCCACCGCCCAGATGAAAGAGGCGCTCTGCGAGGGCGGGGCGAGGGTGAAGGTCCCGCCGTTCATAGAAAACGGCGAGGTCATCAAGGTCGATACCCGCAGCGGCGAGTACGTCAGCCGGGCCTGAGTACTGCCAACTGCGGATTCCAGACCGTGCATTGCGCTTCTTCCCGAACGGCAAACCGCTGGGAAGAGCGGACGCCGCCGCGGAATCCCCGCCGCACCGCCGCTGCGCAAAATGGCAAGCCGGATTTCGCGGATTTCCGAGGCGAATCTCCCTTGGTCTCCGGGCCGACCCGGGGGGAGGACTTGCTCACTCAACTGCAGGGATGCGATTGAGTATTGCGAAGCGACAAGCCGCCCCGAACACACGGGCCCCTCAACAAATGCCTAATGCCTCGTGCCTGGTGCCTGACGCCTGGTGCCTGGTGCCTCGTGCCTAACGCCAGGTCTCACACGTCGTCCAGCATGTGGCCGAGTTTGTCTTTTTTGGTGCGCAGGTATGGGCGGGCCTCGTCGTGGGCGGGTACCTGGATGGGGACGCGTTCGACGATGCGCAGGCCGAAGCCCTCCAGGCCGTAGATCTTCCGCGGGTTGTTGGTCATCAGTCGCAGTTCGCTGAGGCCCAGGTCGCGGAGGATCTGGTTGCCGATGCCATAGTCGCGGCGGTCGGGCTCGAAGCCCAGGTGGACGTTGGCCTCGACGGTGTCCATGCCCTCTTCGATTTGCAGTTTGTAGGCCTTGAGTTTGTTCAGCAGGCCGATGCCGCGGCCTTCCTGGCGGATATAGACCAGGGCCCCGGCGCCCTCGGCCTCGATGGCCCTCAGGGCCGCTTGGAGCTGGAGGCCGCAGTCGCACCGCAGCGAGCCGAAGACATCTCCGGTGAGGCACTCGCTGTGGACGCGGACGAGCGCTTGGCCGGGATAGGGGATGGGCCTGCCGGCCTCGTCCAGCCGGCCGATGGGCCCCTTGCACAGGGCGATGTGCGGCTCGGGGCCGACCTGCGACTCGTAGGCGATCAGGTGGAAGGTGCCGGCGGCCAGGGGTATGTCGAACTCCACCGCCCGGCGGATGAGCCGGTCGCGCCGCAGGCGGTAGCGGATGAGGTCGGCGATGCTGCACATCTTCAGCCCGTGGGCGGCGCAGAACTTTTCCAGGTCCGGCACCCGGGCCATGGTGCCGTCGTCGTTCATGATCTCGCAGATGACGGCCATGGGCTTCAGCCCGGCCAGGCGGGCCAGGTCAACCGCCCCCTCGGTCTGGCCGGCGCGGACCAGCACCCCGCCGTCGCGTGCCCGCAGCGGGAAGACGTGCCCGGGGCGGACGAAGTCGCCAGGCTTGGCGTCGTCCCGGCAGGCCAACTGCACCGTCCGGGCCCGGTCGGCCGCCGATATGCCGGTGGTGATGCCCGTGCGGGCGTCGATGGTCACGGTGAAGGCCGTGCCGAAGCGCGAGGTGTTCTCCGTGGTCTGCGGGTGCAGGCCCAGGGCGTCGGCCTTCTCGTTGGTCATGGGCAGGCAGATCAGCCCGCGCCCGTAGCGGGCCATGAAGTTGATGACCTCGGGGGTGACCTTCTCGGCTGCGCACACCAGGTCCCCCTCGTTCTCGCGTGCCTCGTCGTCCACCAGCACGACCAGTCGGCCGGCACGGACGTCTTCCAGGATTTCCTCGATCGGTGAAAAGGGCACGTCGCGCTCCAGAGCTAGCGTGGCCCGCCGGGCCGGTCCAGGCGGGCGCGTCGGCCGAATGAATGATAGTAGGCCGGTTGAGGCTACCGGCCATTGACCTCCCGGTGGAACCACCAGGCACCGAAACCGAGAATCGCCGCCAGCGGGAAACTGACCAGCATCACGTACTGCATGTATAGATACCAACTGGCATACTCTCGTTGCTCCGGCGTGGCCGAGACCAGCTTCACCGCCGCGGCCAGCCCCACCACCAGCAGCAGCCCGGCC
>MVCS01000086.1 GCA_002049885.1 Planctomycetales bacterium 4484_123
TGGCGACCATCCGCGTGAAGATCTTCTCTCCCCACTCTGCCGGGGCCTTGCTCGGATCACCCAGCACGCCCACCTGCACTTCCGGGTGCTGGCTGACCCTGGGCACCACGGCAGGTTCGTCCACCAGGCGCTGCTCCACGAAGATGCCCACCTCGCCGGCGAACATCCCTCTTCATGAAATCCGGACAGTCCGTGGGCTTCTCCCGGCGGACCCACTCGGGCCTCAGGTACAACATGACCGAGGTCTCATAGAAGCCGGAGTGACAGTCCAGATGGTCAACCGGAGCCTGCCCCTCCTCGAACATCTCGCTGCAGAACAACGCGCCGATGGCCACCAGCACGTCCTCCGGCCAATGCCGCAGCGACTGCACCGTGCTGGCACCCAGCCTCACCATCCGCAGAAACTCCCTGCCGCCGTGGCCAGGCACCAACACGATAATCTTGAATCCCTGGCGCGCCAGTGACTCGACGGTATCGGCTGTCATCAGCGACACCGTCTGGGGCGAGAGGTTGATGGTCCCCGGAAGGGTCCCGCCGGAGTGGCCGCAGTGATACGGCGGCGTGACGAAGGCGCCAGTCTGCTCGGACGCGGCCTTGCACAGCTCATACGCATGGAACGTATCGGTGCACAGCGGCAGGTGGAACCCGTGCTGCTCGGTGACGCCCAAAGGCACCAGGACCGTCCGGGTCTCGCCCAGGCCGTCGATTACCTCATTGACCGTCACGAACTCCATCAGCTTTGCCGACATGGCGCTGTCCTTCCTTTCCCGCCGTCACGACGATCGCGCGGGCCTCCGGCCACGCGCGGTGCGGTCGTCTGTCCGTTCAAGACCACCACCGACGCCCACCCCGTGGCGGGATGAGCCCGGCCGGCAAGGCCTGCCTCAGCCGTGCCGGCGTACCGAGAGCCACTCCGCGACCGTCTCGGCCAGGGTCGCCCCCAGCCTGCGGTAGTCCTCGATGGTGTAGTCCCGGTGCTGGTTGCCCTGGTAGGACGTTTCCAGGGTAATGGAATCAACCTTCAGCCCACTGCGGGCCCAGCGTGAGGCCGGCAGCCCGGGGTATCGGCTGTTGCTGCCCGGACGGGGCGTGACGAAGGCGACGGGCGAGCGGATGTCCTCCGGCGTGGCAGACTGAAAACGCTCGGCGAACTCGTGAGCGATGGGATTGATGGGAGCCCCTGGCTCCCAGCTCCTGGCAGGCAGGTACACTGCGCGCTCGGCATGGCTCGGGCCGTGCAGGTCCACGAAGAACAGGCTGGCAGCCTGGCTCTTGAGCCTCCTGGCCTCTGCGATAACAGCACCGGCCTCAGGTCGCCGCGGAGCCGACGGGCCGTAGGACCGGTTGCAGTCGTGCGGGAAGGGGTCTTTTCCGTAGCTGCCGGACACCACGTCGTCGAGGTCAACGAAGGGGATGGCCCACCAGGTAATCTCGCGGAGGGCCCCGTTGGCCGCGACGTGGCGGAGCAATCCGTCGAGCACCCACGAGCCGGGAACCTCTCCGCCGTGGTGACGGGCGGTGAGCATCACCGCAGGCCGGTGGGGCTGGGCAAGGCGGTTGAAGACCCGTATCAACGACCGGCCCGCCAGGGTCAGACCGACGAATTCCGTCTTGAACGCCCCGGAAAGCTCCTCCAGCGTGGCGGCCAGGTCGGCCGGCTGGTACGGGTAGCAGAACGCAAGCTCTATCGCATCGCCTGCGGCGTCGATGTCCCAGGCCCATTCCACCCGCCCGCCGGGAGTCTGGAGCTTCTGCGGCCGGCCTATGCGCTGCCACGGCTGCGACTCCTGGCGCAGCACGGGGCAGTTGCCGGACCAGTCAACCCCGCCGAGGGTCTGTTCCGGGTTGGCCAGCACGACCCGGACGGCCCGGCCCCCCAGGCCGGTCAACTGAAAGTGAAACCACAAGGCCTGGGGGCAATTCCTGGGCTCGGCAGCGAAGCGCACCACCGGGCGCCCCGGCGATTCGTCCACCGACAGCAGCAGACCATTGCCGCCGGGAAAATCCGTCCGCATGGATACCGCCATACATCACCTCCGCCACCAGTCGGGCATCCGGGAGGATACAGGCAACACCAATCACCAGCAAAGGCGAGCTCCTGACAAAACAGGTGTGCTGCACGAACCCTCGCGATTGGGAGGCACCGGCCCGTCGCGCCCGGCCGCCGGCGGGTGCCGGCTCTACATGACGATGCCCTCAGCCCCGCACTCGCGAAGGGCACCGGCCAGGACCCTCAGGAAGAACTTGGTGGCCAGGACGATGCTCTTTGCCGTGACGCCCCCATCCACGGGAATGTAGTAATCGAAGGTGAACCCGCCAGCACTGTTCACGCACGCGCGGACAGTGGTGATCTCGTCGTTGACGCGGTTGGCGAACTCCAGCCGCTGCTGGCGGGTGGCGGCCTCGCTGGCCGCGAACAGCGCCTGGAGCCGAATGCTCGTGCCCTGCTTCGGCGGCAGCACGAAACACCAATAGCCGTCCTTGACCCGAAGGTCGCCGGCATCGTCGATGCGGGCATCCATGAACGCCGAGTCGTACAGCCCCTTGAGCATCTCCGCCGTGATCTGTTCGGGGTAAACGATCTCATCAGACATGGGCCGACTCCTGAGGATTGAGAACACCGAGCCACTGGCCGACAGGCCAGCGGCCTTCGCCGCGAGGGCCCCCGCCCGCGAAGAGACGGCCGGACCGACGCAGCTGCCATTCTTGGCCCCCGGACCATGCAGTTCAAGCGGAATCGCTCAAGGCAGCCGCCGCCCAGTACGGCAGGTGCGTCAGCGCCGAACCATGGCGGAGCTCAGAACTGCCTCAGGAAGCGCACGTCGTTCTCGAACAGCAGGCGGATGTCGGGGATGTTGTACTTCCTCATCACCATCCGCTCGATGCCCAGCCCGAAGGCCCAGCCGGTGTACCTCTCGCTGTCGTAGCCGACGGCATCCAGGACGTTGGGATCCACCATTCCGCAGCCGCCAAGTTCAATCCACGCACTGGAGCCGTCCTCGTAGTGGAAGAGCATGTCCACCTCGGCCGACGGCTCGGTGAACGGGAAGAAGCTGGGGCGGAAACGGGTACGCACCTCCGGCCCGAAGTACACCTTGCAGAACTGGTCGATGTCGCTCTTGAGGTCCGCCATGGAGACCCCCTCGTCCACGTACAGGCCCTCGAGCTGGTGGAACATGAAGCTGTGGGTGGCGTCCACGGTGTCCGGCCGATACACGCGCCCGGGGCTGACCACCCGCACCGGCGGCGGCTGCGACTCCATCACGCGAATCTGCACGGTGGAGGTCTGGCTGCGAAGCATGACCGACGGGGTGATGAAGAAGTTGTCCAGCGGGTCGCGGGCGGGGTGGGCCTCGGGAATGTTCAGGGCCTCGAAATTGTGCCGCTCGTCCTCCACTTCCGGCCCGTAGGCCACGGTGAAGCCCATGCGGGCGAAGATGTCCACGATCTCCTCGATGGTCTGGGTGATGATGTGCCGGTGCCCAAGCCGCAGCGGCTCGCCCGGAAGGGTCATGTCCACCGGCGCCACCCGCCTGGTCGTCCCGGCCCCCAGCTCCGCCTTGCGCTTCTCATACGCGGCGGTCAGGCCGCGCTTGATCTCATTGGCCAGCCGACCATACTCCCGGCGCTGCTCCGGCGGCAGAGACTTGATCCTGCCCAGGGCCGCCCGCACCGCCCCCTTCATGCCCAGGTAACGGACGCGCCACGCCTCCAGCGCGTGGGCGTCGGCCACGCCGGCCAGCGCCGCGGCCGCCTCCTCCCGAAGCTGCTCAAGCTCGGCCGTCGATGCCATGGTCAGTCCCTCGCGGGCAACAGCGGCACTCGAAGAACTCAGTCCTTCGATTCCTGCCCCTTCTTGGGCTTCTTCGCCGAGGCCGACTTCTTCTTCGTCCTGGCGGCCGACTTCTTCTTGGCCGGGGTCCCGCCCGACGACGGGGTCTTGTCGGCAGCCGGTTTCTTCTTCGCCGCCGGCCTCTTGGCCGCCGCTTTCTTGATGGCCTTGGGAACCGCTGTCTTCTTGGCCGCCCGCTTCTTGGTCGCGGCCTTCTTCTTGGCCTTGGGCTTGGGCGGCGCCTCGGCCTCTTCGGGCGCACCCGCCTCGGCCTCGCCGGCAGGCTTCTTCCGCGTCCGCCGCTTGCCAGCGGCCGCCTTCTCGACGGGAGGTTCGGGCGTCTCAGCCTCGGCGCCGACGGCAGCCTGCTCGGCAGCGGGCGCCTCCTCCTTCGCGGCGCCTTCCTCCGCCGGCATCTCGTCAGCGACGACCTTCCTGGCTGGGGGCTTCTCCTGAGCGACCTGAGTGGGCTTCCGGCCCGAGGCGACGGCCACCAGCTCGTCGAAGGCACCTGGGTCCGAGACGGCCATGTCGGCCAAGACCTTGCGGTTTATGCGGATGCCCTGGGCCGAGAGGGCGTGCATGAAGCGGCTGTACAACATGCCGCGCTGCCGGCATGCCGCCGAGATGCGGGTGATCCACAGGCGGCGGAAATCGCGCTTCCGGAGCTTCCGACCGATAGTGGCGTACTGCCCGGCTCGCAGCCACGCCTCGCGGGCCACGCGGTAGCGGCGCGAGGCCGCTCCGATGTAACCGCGGGTGGACTTGAGGATCTTCTTGTGCTGGCGCCTCCGGGCTGCGCCCTTCCTTACTCGTGGCATGAACAGCTCCTCACCGGCCGGCGGACCCTGCCCAAGCCATGTTGCCCACGATCCGGGGCCCAGGCGGCGGCAGGCGTTGGTTCCCAGCCGACCTTACGGGTAAGTTCTTCTTACAGGCCCAGCATGCGCTTGGCCTGCTTGCCAAAGCCCTTGGAGACGGAGCGGGTCCGGCGCAGGTTTCGGACCCTCTTGGGAGACTTCCGGCTCTTGAGGTGTCCTGCAAGGGGTCGGCGACGGCGCAGCTTGCCCCCGGCGGTAACCTTGATCCGTTTGGCTATCGCCTTGTTGGTTTTCATCTTCGTCTTTGCCATCGCCACCGTCCTGCTTGCTGAAACTCCCTCGCCGGGGCCGGCCTCGTCCACGCTCGCGCCCGGCCGGACCTCCCGGCCCGCTGCGCGCGGGCGGCCATTCTAGCAGACACCACGGGCCTGTAAAGCGGTTTTTTCGCCAACTACCTTATCGGCAAACCATCGCGGCCAACCTCGCCGGCTCCGGGCAAGCGATGCCAGGGCCGGCACACTACTGGAGGCTACCCCCCCGAGAGGCTAACAGCAAAGAGCGTCCGCCTCGAGGGCCCGAAGCCGACCCGTCCAGGGCACGAAAAACCCCCCGCTTCCCTAGGTCCCCCCGCCCGGTTCAACCCCGCCGATGCCTGCCCTCGTCCCAGCCGGGAACCACTACTCGTCGTCGGCCGGCCGTCAAGCGGCCATTCGTCGGCCACAACCCGCGCGGCGCGTCATTGGAGGCGGGTCATTCCTGGCCGCCCGGACCGGCTGCGGGGGTCTGGGCCTGATTTGGGGCCTTGCCAGTAGTTGGCGTCTCGACCGCAGGGGCAGCAGGTGAAGCCTGCTTGGCGGGTTTGGGCCTGACCAGGGGGGCGAGAACCATGCTCATGGCCCGCCCTTCCATGCGGATGTCACGCTCGATCTTGGCCACGTCAGCCAGGGCCGCATGGGCAGTCATCAGGACGTTGCGTCCCAGGTCAACGTGGGCCATCTCCCGGCCTCGGAAGCGGAGCGTGAACTGGACCCGGTCACCGCGCTGGAGGAACCCGCGAGCCCGCTGCACCTTGATATCGAGGTCGTGGGGCCCGATCTTGGGGGTCCGGATGCGGATCTCCTTGAGCTCCGTCTCATGCCGCCGGGCCCTGGCCTGCCGCTGCTTCTTCTTCTGGGCGTACATCCACTTGCCGTAGTCCATGATACGGCAGACGGGGGGGCTGGCCTGTGGGGCAACCTCCACCAGGTCCAACCCAGCCGCCCTGGCCCGGGCCAGCGCCTCCCGGGTCTCCACGATGCCCACCTGCTGGCCGCTCTCGTCGATCAACCGAATGGTCGAAACGCGAATACGTTCGTTGCGGCGAACTTCTTTTGCGATGGCTCCTACCCTCGAATGGCGTCACGCGTGCTCCCGCCCGCCCACCACGGGCGGGCAGTGCCAGCACATTTTATCCCACGAACCACGAAATGTCAGCCATCCCTCTGCCCAAAGGCAGTGGTCGTCCCGCGCGAATCGACTTCGCCCCGGAGGGCCTCCAGGGCAACTTGCAGCGGGAAGGTTCCCACCTCGCCCCGGCCACGCTGGCGGACCGCAACCGTCGCGGCCTCTGCCTCCCGGGCCCCCACCACGAAAAGGTACGGCAGCTTCTGCACCGTCCAGCGGCGGACCTTGGCGCCGATCTTGTCGGCGCCGCCATCCAGCTCCGCCCGC
>MVCS01000087.1 GCA_002049885.1 Planctomycetales bacterium 4484_123
CCGGCGGCACGTCAGCACCCCGCCAGCAGCGGCCCCTAGCCGGCCGACGCAGGCCGACGCCGACACGCCCGCAACCTGCTCCCGGACCCCCGGGCACACCCCGGCGCCAAGCACTGAACGCAACGGTGCAGGGCCCTCCTGAAAGCGCTTGCCCAGCCAGCCAGGCCGCGGTAGCCTGTGGCATTCGTTTGACCCCCGAGGTCGGGCCGGCGTGACCAACGAGGAAAATCCAACCTGTCAGGCGTGCCCGATGCAGTCGGCCTGCGGGCCGGGGCACGACGCGGCCGGCTCCGGCCAGCCGCAGCCGGCCGCACCGACCGGCGCCCGGCTGGTGTGGCTGTCGATAGTGTGTTTCCTGTTGCCGCCGGCCTGCGGCGTGGCCGCGACAGTATTGGTCAGGGCCCGGGCGGCACGCTTCCTGGCCGGCGTGGTGGGCTTCGTGGCGGGCCTGGTGTTGGCGGCGGTGGTGGCCGGCCTTGCACGCCGCCGGCGAAAGTGCTAGGGTTTCGAGGCGATATGGTCAGCAGTGCGATACCGGGCACCGGGCGATTCGCCCGCGGCCTGCATCCCGACGACAAGAAATCCATCTCCGCCGGGGCCGGTATAGAGGTGCTGCCCACCCCGAAATCGGTCCTCATCCCCTTGCTGCAACATATCGGCGCGCCGTGCGAACCGGCGGTCAAGCCGCGCGCCGAGGTCCGGCTGGGCCAGGCCGTGGGCGAGGCCAAGGCCTTCGTCTCTGCACCCGTGCACGCCAGCATCGACGGCAAGACGGCGGCGGCGACGGTGACGACGCTGCCCAATGGCCGGCACGTGGCGGCCATCCCCATCACCGCGGCCGAGGAGCAGTCCCTTTCCGGCCAGGCGCTGTGGGAGGACATCTACGGCGGCCAGTGGCCCACTGACGGGCTGGGGTCATTCGATCCCGAGCAGATTGTCACGGCGGTGCGTTCGGCCGGGCTGGTGGGCATGGGCGGGGCGGCCTTTCCCACCCACGTCAAGCTCACGCCCAACGAGAAGCGACCCGTGGACACGCTGGTGGTCAACGGCTGCGAGTGCGAGCCGTACCTGACCGCTGACCATCGGCTGATGCTGGAGGCCCCCGCTCCCATCATCACCGGCGCGCTGCTGGCGGCGCGGGCGGCCGGGGCCGAACGCATCATCGTCGCCATCGAGGACAACAAGCCCGACGCCGCCGAGGCCATGGCGGCGGCGGCCGAGGGAACCCCGGTGCAGGTCGCCATCGTGCAGACGCGCTATCCCATGGGCGGGGAGCGGCAGTTGATACCTGCGGTGCTGGGGCGGGAGGTGCCCACCGGCGGGTTGCCGTTGGACGTGGGCGTGGTGGTGGTGAACGTGGCCACGGCCGCGGCCATCGCCCGGGCCGTCATCCGCGGCAAGCCGTTGACACACCGGGTCGTCAGCGTCACCGGCGAGGGCATCAACCAGCCGAAGAACCTCCTCGTGCCACTGGGGGCCAGCTACGCCGAACTGGTGGCCTTCTGCGGCGGGCTGGCGGACTCGGCCGGGCGGGTAATCGCCGGCGGGCCCATGATGGGCTTCGCCCTGGCGGAGCTGGACGTGCCGGTGACCAAGGGCACCTCCGGGGTGGTGGTGCTGACGGAGGAGCAGTTGCGCCGGGCCGAGCAGACCGCCTGTCTGCGCTGTGGCCGGTGCGTGGACGTCTGCCCCGCCGGGCTGGTGCCCACGAAGATTGCCCTGGCGGCCCGCCACCAGGATTGGGAAACGGCCCGGCGCTACTACCTGACCGCCTGCTTCGAGTGCGGCTGCTGCGCCTACGTCTGCCCGGCCAACATCCCGCTGGTCCAGCTCATCCGGACGGGCAAGGCCACCATGCCGAAAGAATAGGGCACCAGGGACGAGGCAACTGCCCCGCCCGGAAGGGCGGGGCTGGGACGATTCAAGAAAAGCAATCATGGCCAAAGCAGGAAAAACGGAAGAGCAGCCTGCGGTGCTCATGCCGGTGGCGCCCGGGCCGCACATCGGCACGGGCCGGACCACCCGCAGGGTGATGATAGACGTGCTGCTGGGCCTGGTGCCCGTGTTCGCCGCGGCCTGTTGGGTCTTCGGCTGGTACGCGCTGATGCAGGTGGGGATATGCGTGGCCAGTTGCCTGGCGGCCGAGGCCCTCTTCACCGCCATGCGCCGCCGGCCGGTGAGCCTGGGCGACTTCTCGGCGGTGGTGACCGGGGTGATTCTGGGACTTTCGATGCCCTGGAGGTGCCCCGTTCACGTGGACGTGGTGGCCTCGTTCGTGGCCATCGGCGTGGGCAAGGTGATCTTCGGGGGCCTGGGCCACAACATATTCAACCCGGCCATGGTTGGCCGGGCGTTCGTGACCATCGCCTTTCCGGCCCTGCTGGGCGCGGGCGGGTACCTGTACACCGGCAGCGGCACGCCCCCGACCGACGTGGTGACCGCCGCCACGCCGATGACGGTGGCCAAGCACCTGGCTGCGGGCAAGGCCGGCCAGGTCGCCGGGCTGTGGCCGTTGTTCCTGGGCAACGTCAACGGCTCGCTGGGCGAGACCAGCGCACTGGCCTGCCTGGTGGGCGGGCTGTACCTGTGCATCCGCCGGACGGCGGCCTGGCAGATTCCCCTGGGGGCGGTGCTGGCGGTGGCGGTCATCGCCGGCGTGGGCAACCTGCTGCACCCGCAGGCCCAGTGGACGGTGCTGCATCACCTGCTGGGCGGGGCGCTGTTGTACGGGGCGTTCTTCATCGCCACCGATCCAGTCACCAGCCCACTGACCCCGCGCGGCAAGTTCATCTTCGGTGCAGGCATGGGCGCGCTGGTGATGGTCATTCGGACCTATAGCGGCTACCCCGAAGGCGTGCAGTTCTCGGTGCTGTTGATGAACGCCACCGTTCCCCTGCTGAACCGCTGGACGGTGCCCAGGCCCGTGGGCGGGCCGGTGCCGGCGCCCAAGGCTCAGGCATAGCCCCGCGGGCCGGGCAACGACGGCGTGAGGCAGGGTCGAAGGAGTCGAGACAGTTGGTTCGATATCTGGTTCAGGCCTGGTTGGTGCTGCTGCTGGCGCTGGGCTTCGGCGCGGCCCTGGCGGCCGTGCAGTCCCGGCTCGGGCCGAGAATCGAGCAGAACAAGCGCGACGAGACCTACGACCAGGTGCCTCGCCTGGTGGCCGGCGCGGTGAAGGAACGGACCCGGGAGTTGAAGCTCAAGATCGGCGGGGAGGAACGGGCGGTGTACAAGGCCTTCGACGGCGCCGGCCGGCACGTCGGGTGGGTCATCAAGGCCGCCGGGCAGGGCTTCGCCGACGTCATCGAGTTGCTGATAGGCCTGGACCGCCGGGGAGAGACCATCACCGGGCTGTACGTGCTGGAGAACAAGGAGACGCCCGCGCTGGGCAACAAGATCGTCGAGCCGGCCTTCCGCGGCCGATTCCGCGGCAAGCCCACCGCCCGGCCGTTGAAGGTCACCAAGAAGCCGCCCCGGGCCGACAACGAGATCCTGGCCATCAGCGGGGCGACCGTTTCGTCAGAGTCGGTCACGCGTATCGTCAACGCCGCGGTGGCGGAGTTCAAGAGGGCCCTGCCGGCCGGCGGCGGTCACTGAGGACGCTGAGATCCCATGGCCAAAGACGGACCCACACCGCTGGAGCGATTCATACAGGGCATCCTGCCCGAGAACCCGGTGTACCGCCAGTTGCTGGGGATGTGCCCGACGCTGGCGGTGACCGGCAACATGAAGGCGGCGATGACCATGTCCGGGGCGGTGCTGTTCGTGCTGCTGGGGGCGAACCTGATGGTGAGCCTCATCCGCGGGTTGCTCAAGCCGCACCTGCGGATACTGGTATTCACCCTGACCATCGCCGCCTTCGTGACCGTGGCGGACAAGTTCATCGCCGCGTACATGTGGGAGATGAGCAAGGAGCTGGGCCCCTACGTTCCGCTGATCATCGTCAACTGCATCATCATCTGCCGCTGCGAGGTCTGCGCGTCCAAGCAGGGCCCGGTGGCGGCGGCGGCCGATGCCGTGGGCCAGTCGCTGGGCTTCGCCCTGGCGCTGGCCTCCATCGCGACGGTGCGGGAGGTGCTGGGCAGCGGGACGTGGTTCGGGATAGACCTGGGCTGGCGGGCGGCGGCCTACGACAACTACAAGCTGGTGCTCATGGCCCTGCCGCCGGGGGCGTTCATCACGCTGGGACTGCTGCTGGGCGGGGCGAACTGGATGGCCTCAGCCCGGCGCCGTCGGCGTCCGCAGGCCTGAGGAGCCGTCGATGGAATACCTCGGACAGCTCATCCTGATCGCCATCGGGGCGGCGGTCATCAACAACTTCGTGCTGCACTACTTCGTGGGCATCTGCCCGTACATCGGCGTATCCCGGCGGGTGGACACCGCCTTCGGCATGGGCTGCGCGGTGACCTTCGTCATCTCCATCGCCGCCTCGCTGAGCTGGACGGTGACCTACTTCGTCCTCCAGAAAGGGGCGCCGCTGACCCGGATGGTGGCGGGCCTGTTCGTCTCGCCCACACGGGCGGCGGCAGTTGACCTCAGCATCCTCAGCTACATCGTCTATATCTTCGTCATCGCCTCCAGCGTGCAGTTCGTGGAGATGTACGTGCGGCGGTTCTTCCCGCACCTGTACAAGTCCTTCGGCATCTACCTGCCGCTGATTACCACCAACTGTGCCATCCTCTTCGCCTGCCTGGAGATCATGAAGCACGTCGTCGGCCGGCCCGCCGGCGAGGCCTGGGGCCTGGGCGAGGCCCTGACGCTCGCCTTCTTCGGCGGGGTGGGCTTCACCATGGCGATCGTCATCATGGCCGGCATCCGCCAGGAGCTGGACCACTGCGACGTGCCCGGACCCCTGCGCGGGGCGGGCATCACACTCATCGTCGCCGGGTTGCTGTCGCTGGCCTTCATGGGCTTCACAGGCGTCCAGGGCGGCATCGAGAAGCGCTTCTTCACCAAGACGCAAACGCCGAAAGTGGAAAAGCAGACAAACAGTCCGGCGATTCAAACCCCCGGGGTTGACGAACCAGCCCGGGCAAACATGCAGCCAGGCCCGGGGATTCAAGTCCCCGGGGGCCAAGGGCGGGCCTCCGCAGGGGCGCGACGAAGGCTGGGGACGCCGATGCCCGTCTCAGGTGCAGGCAGGTCCCCGACAGCAGAGGGCTCTGAGTTGCTATGACGCTCGTGATGATAATCCTGGCCGGCGGGACCATGCTGGTCCTGGCCGTGGTGATGTCCTGGATCCTGGGCTGGGCCAATAAGGCCTTTCACGTGGAGACCGACCCCCGCGTGGAGAAGGCCAACGAGATCCTGCCCGGGGCCAACTGCGGCGGCTGCGGGTACGTGGGCTGCGCGGAGTACGCCGAGGCGGTCGTGGCGGGCGAGGCCCCGCCGGACCGGTGCACCGTCGGCGGGGCGGAGTGTGCCGCCGCCCTGGCCGAACTGCTCGGCGTGGAGATCAAGCAGACCTTTCCCTACCGGCCCGTGGTGCATTGTGCCGCCAGGTACGAGCACCGGTTGAAGCGGGCCCGTTACACCGGCGAGCAGACCTGCGCCGCGGCCAACATGGTCGCCGGTGTGCAGGGCTGCACCTACGGCTGCCTGGGCCTCGGCGACTGCCAGCGGGCTTGTCCCTTCGACGCCATCCACGTCATCGACGGCCTGGCGACGGTCGATTACGAGGCCTGCACCGGCTGCGGGGCCTGCGCCAAGGCCTGCCCGCGGAACATCATCTCCATGGTGCCGTTCAAGGCCGAGCGAATGCTGGTGGTGGCCTGCTCCAACCGCGACCCCGGAAGGGTCGTCCGCAAGGTCTGCACCGTCGGCTGCATCGGTTGTGGCGCCTGCCGGAAACTCAACGACGTCTTTGACGTGGTGGACAACCTCGCCGCCCTGGACTACGACCGCTACGACCCGAACGCGGACTTCGGGCCGGTGCTGGAGAAGTGCCCCCGCCAGGGGCTGATCTACGTGGGCAAGCCCTCCGAAAAGGACCTCGCCGCCGTCGCCGACGAGGAAGTCGCCCAGCCCGTCCGGGCAGACTTCAAGACCAGCGTGGACGAAACCGAATTCCGCGGGTGAGAACCACGGCCACGGATGGCCGCGGGGCACAGGGGGCCTTCCACCTGCGCTCGGCGTCGTCGGGCAGGGGTCGTCGGTGCCCGGCTGGAGTCCCCGCGACGATCCAAGGAAGCCAGCGTCCTAACCCGCTGCCCGCGCCCTCCTCTCCGCCAGCAGGCCGAAGACCGCCCCGGCGGCGCAGCAGCAGAGGGTGGGCACCAGCACGACCACGGCCGCCAATGTCTGGAAGGAGCCGACCCCCACGCGCTCCCTGGCGGCCGGAGCAACCAGGGCG
>MVCS01000088.1 GCA_002049885.1 Planctomycetales bacterium 4484_123
GGCAGGTAGGGGTCCTCTTCCAGGCCGGCCACTGGCGCGTCAGAGCCGCCCAGGGCGAGCCTCAGGATGTCCACTGCCGCTTTGCGCTGGACCTCGGCCGTGGGCTTGGTCTCCGGTGCCAGCAACTTGGCCAGCTTGATCACCGCCGGGGCGGCCATGCGGGCAGCCAGTCGCAAGGCCTGTTGGCGGAAGGCACGCCGGGCGGCCTCAATCCTGGGCTGCAGGTCCGGCCGGCGGGAGCCGCTAGCGATGCAGGAGACCATCGACGGGCTCAGGCCCAACTCCCTGGCGATCTGGGCACAGCTCTTGTGGCCCTGAGCGATGGCCAACACCAGGGCATCATCGTCATACTCCTTCTTCCGCCGCGCCATCGATCATGTGTACCCAAGGGCCCTGCCACCACGGCCCCGAAGCCGAGGGAGGCCAGGAAAGGCGGCCCTACTCAAGTCTGCAGAGGGTTGGCCGAACAGTTATGAATGGGTCGGAACCGGCGGTCGGGGTTCCCCGCGGCGAAGGTGGCTGCGGGGCCCTCTCGGGTGCAGCGGTGCTCCACCTGTCCGTCGCGTTCCGGCCCTCCTCCTATGGCAAGGCCCCCCGGCGGGCCCGTGCGACGGTCCGCTCCCGGCCCGGACAGTTCTGGCGATTGTCAAACACGTAGTAGGCCGGCCGGGAAAATCGGACCCGGCGAAGGAAACGGCGCCACGTCTCCGAGCCCCTCGAGGCGCTGCCGTACCAGCCGCCCCGGCGTGACCCCGACAGGACGTCGGCCCTGCCGCCACGGCGAAACTTGTCCGTCCCCCGGCCCAGGCGGACGAACCCGGCGGCCTCCGCAAACGGCACAAGGTTGGCCATCTCACTAATCAGTTCGATCCACGGCCAAGGCGTCGTCTCCGCGACCCGGCGGAGGAATCTCGCCGCGATGCCTGCCCCGCGGTAACGCGGGTCAAGCACCAATCGAGTGACAGTGGCGAAATTGCCGTTGATGAGCTTCGCCCTCTCCCGGCGGGAAAGCCCCCGCAGGCCGAAGGCCGCACTACGGGCCGAGCCGGCCAGCGCGCTCGGGCCCACCACGCAGACGCCGACGGGCTCGCGCCCGTGCCACAACAGTACGACCCGGTGGACGAAGCCTAGCGAGTGTCCCCTGTAATGCCACCGAGCGAAGTACGGCCAGTCCTTTCGGGAACCTTCGGTGAGCTCGAGTTCGTGGAGAAAACTAATCGGCCTGCGAAAGGGACGACGGGGTCCCCAATCGCCATTCTTTGCAGTTGGGGCTCCCCGACGCTCGACCTCCACTACTCCGCCACCGCGACACCAGACGATGACGTCGGGGTCGAGGTCCGGGATGATGTCTTCGTGCGTGGTGGCCAGCAGGAAGCCCACGCCGCGCCTGTCGGCAATCTTTCTGGCGTTGTGACTGACGACCTTTGCCGTGATGCGGTCAAGCTTGGCGCACCACTCGTCCGCCACGATGGTCTGGGATCCCCAATCGCGACTTCGTGCGATCGGGGTCCCCGTATCAGCCCCGCTGGCGATGCATCGAGCAATGGCATAGCGATATCGCTGACCATCGGACAGCTCCGCCGGCGTGCGGAGCATCAGGAACGCCTCCGCCAAACCGCAGAGGCTCAGCAGATGGGCCGCCGCTTGCACATCGTCGCCCAGCGTGTCAATCAGAGCACGGTCGCCCGTTGGCGATTCGTCCAGCCAGCGAGCCCCCGGGACCTGCTCGGCCGCCGCCCGCAGCAGGCTGCTCTTGCCGCTGCCACTGGGGCCGCTGAACAAGATGATCCGCCCCGGCTGGTAGTCCACCTCCGCGCCCTCGGCGATGACGTTCTCGCCCGTCTCGAAGCCGATGCCAAAGACCGTCTGCACGTAGGACGTGTTGCAGGTGGGCCGCTTGGGAGCGAATCGGTACTTGCAGGTCAGGCGCAGGATCACGTCAACGCTCGAACCGCACGTGGCAGTTAAGGTCGTGCCGGGCGATGAGGTCGTCCAGGTCGGCCTTGGCCCGGTGGTACTGCTCCTGCGAGAGCTCGAAGACGAGCACCACATCGGCACAATCCGAGCTCGACTCACCGTCAGCAGAGAGCACGGCAGAATCCAACTCGGTCGAGTCCAAGTCGATGCCGGCCAGGTCCTCCTCGGCGCTGTTGAGAAAGGCCTTCAGCTCGTCGGCATCAAAGGCCGTCACCGCCGGCAAGTCCAAGTCGGAATCGGCCAAGTCCGCGAGCACCCTCTGGAGCCCGGCGTCGTCAAACTGGCCCTGAGCGCCAGGATTGTTCAGGGCGACGTTGAGGGCCCGCGCGCGGTGGTCGTCGATGTCTTCCAGGAAAACCACCGGCACCAGTTCGTCGGGGTGCTCCCGAAGGGCATTGGCCTTGAGCCGCTGATGACCAGCGATAACGAGGCGGTCTTGCCTGCGGGCAATGATCGGATCGACAAAACCGTGCTCCTCCAGCAGGCGAGCAAGCCGGCGAAGTGCCTCCGGCGAGATCCGCCGTGGGTTGTGGGTGTCCGGCCGCAGCGTCTCTGGCCGGACGTACTCAACCTGAAGACTCACTTCGGTTCTCCGTCCCCACGCCGCCGGACCGCAACCACCCCGGCTGCTGGTCGACGCCGGCCAGCGCCAGGCCGCTTGGAATCAAGCGGGCGCAACACGACGGCCTTGCCGCACGATTCGTAGGCGGCGATGCGCCGGCGGAGGTATGGATGCTCGGAGTCCCGAGGATCGAAGGTGATGATCACCTCGCAGTCAGGCGGATTCCCGCGTGCCTCGGCGTATCCCTTCCAGTGCATGGTGGTCTTCCTCGGGGTCCCCAATCGCGGTGTAAGGCGGTTGGGGTGCCCCCGCATCGTCGGCAGCATCAGGCTGGCCGTACCTGAACCCGCACGGGCACGCCCCGCCCATCTCGGTGAAACGTCCCGGCCTGGAGCAGCGCGGACAGACGCCGTTCTCAGCGGCGAAATGCCGGCTGTGGCGGTCGAAGGCGGTCAATTCCGCACGGTCCCGGCAGGCCCGGCGGGCGCGTTCCCACTCTCCCACGGCCTGGGAGCGTCCCGGCGCAGCCGGGAGCCGGCGCTGGGCCAGGCCCAGCTCCCCCGCCAGCAATCGACGGGCAGTACGATGGCCCGCAGCGTGACGTCTGCCCGGCGGCGCCGCCCGCATCGCCAGCGCCACCTCGACGGCTGCATCCTCCAGATGCTGCGTGGGGATGCCGTAACTCCAGCAGACGGCCCGGGCAACCTGGATGTCATGAACCGTGGGCTGCATTTCTATCGCCCCGCCTCCGTAAACGTACTTCTTGGCGCACTTCGCGCCCGACGGATAAGCCAATCCGGAATTCTTTCCGGGTTTCTTCGCAGACGGCGAAGCCAGTAGTAGATGGTCTTGTAATGCACCCCCAGCCCCCGGGCGGCCTGTTCGTAACTGAAGCCCTGACATAGCAGGAACAGGGCCACCTCCACGCGCTGCCAGGGCCCCCGCTCGTTTTCCATCATCGTCTCCACCACAAACCAGTGGTGCACCCAGCAGTCGAAGCACAGTTGCGGCGGGGCATGACCGGCCGGACCGTGGTAGTGAGGGTCGCCGTACAGCCTACCGCACTCAGGACACCTGAAAACGCTCACCTGTGGCCTCCCTGTTCGCGCCTGGGGCCCCGCCCCTCATCGCTCTTCCGCGTCCATCTGAGCCGTGAACGTGCACCACAACCCCAGCCCTTCCTGGCCATGGCGAAACTCGAAGCCCAGCCCATCGAAGCCAAAGCGCAGCCGAAGCCGGCTCCAACCCCGCCGCACCAGCAGATAATCAATCACGAAGGCCCGCAGCCCCTCCGGCAGCAGAAGCCCGGCCAGCAACTCGTCGTTGTCAAGGAGCACGCCCGCGCCGATCAGCTCGCCCTGCCCAGCCTCCTGGCCAGCCAGCAGGACCTCCAGGTCGTCTCCCTGCCAGACGATCCTCGCCCCCATCGGCATCGCCTCCACAGGCACGCGGAAGCGACAGCGCGCACGGACGGAGAGGGCCACCAGATAATCCAGATATGGGGCGTGACCCCCCAGCAGGCCGCGACAACGCGGGTTGCGCCGCGGACAATACCGGGCCTCAATGCCCTCCTCGCCCGGCAGGTACACAACCTCCGCTCTTGCAGCCGACTGCCGACAGCGACCCAGGAACAGCTCCAACGCCCCCGACCCACCCGACTGCCCGAGAGACTCTCCCATTTGCCTTTCCCCGACATATCCCTGCCAGGCCTGCCGCCCGTGCGCATCCCCGCCGGATGCCAGCCTGACCATGCCGCCAGGAGCTTCACGAAGGGCAGACCGCTGTGAAGTCCCGACCGGCGGTTTGATAGCGATTGCTATCATATACTATATTCCCCCATGCGTCAACCCCAAAAATCCAAAAACATAGCCGTTGATATAGACCGCTTCTGCGTCGATACTTGGTGTACAGGAAGGGGCCGGCTCATGGCACAGAAGCAGAAGCTCTTTCGGATCGACGTGACCCTTGCCGGCGCGTTCGAGGCCTTCTGCCGCACCCGCGGCATCAAGCAGGAGCACGCCGCCGAGGCAGCCCTGTTCGCCCTGATCGCCATGTCCCCCGATGAGCGAGAGCGGCTGTTCGTGGCACTGGGCGAGTGGAAGGCCAACAAGGAAGCTCAAGGCGGCGAACCGCAAGACGTCGCCGCGGCGGTGGCGGCGGCGCTGCGGCGCCGGCGGACGACAGGCCGGCGAGCCAGGCCAGCCCAGGCGCGCCGGCCCGCATGAGGTCGAGTTGGCTGGTCAGGTATGTGCCGTTCTGACTGCCATGTCCAGCCGGCAGTAGCCAGGGCAGTAGCCCTGCCAGCTTATCGGCTCGCAACGATTGTCGAATCACTGCACCCCATCGCAGGCGCCCGGCCTTGATCCGGCCAAGTCAGCCGGGCAAATGGACCCGCCACCTTCTTCGACGGCGAGGCTGCAACGGCGGCTGCGACCGGACGCCGGCTGGCCAGAGGACGCTCCACACGGCCGCCAAGTCATCGGTGGGCATGGCCTCGAGTGCGTCGTCGATCGCCAAGCGCAACACCCGACGAATCGGGCATTCCTCCCCCTCAGGTGCAATGGGTCGGATATTTCCTCGCATGTCTGTGAACCCCTGCTCGTCCAGCTGCAACCCCGGGCAGAGACCATGACTGAGGCCCGCCCTGCAGAAATACCGACCCTATGTTAGGTATATGTTCGGCACTCGTCAAGGATAAAATCCGCGATGTCGGCGGGGCGTCGCTGCGCTCCGGACGGCCTGACAGGAGAATAATCAGCTTGTGCCCGGCCTCAGCGGGCGTAGAATGCGGCCTTTGCGGGGGAAGCACGGGAGCAGAGTCATGGCCAAGAAGGTCAAGAAGATCGTGCTGGCATACTCCGGCGGTCTGGACACCTCAGTCATGCTGCCGTGGTTGAAGCAGCGCTATCCTGGCTGCGAGGTAATCGCCTTCGCCGCGGACCTGGGCCAGGGGCCCGAGGAGCTGAAGGGCATCAAGCAGAAGGCCCGGCGCAGCGGCGCCAGCAAGTGCATCGTGGCTGACCTGCGCCGGGAGTTCGCCGAGCGGTATTGCTTCAAGATGCTCGCGGCGGGGGCAGTCTATGAGTACCATTACCTGCTAGGCACGGCCATCGCCCGGCCTCTCATCGCCAAGGCCCAGGTCCAGTGCGCCAAGCGGGAAAGGGCCGACGCCGTGGCCCACGGGGCTACCGGCAAGGGCAACGACCAGGTCCGCTTTGAGCTGACCTACATGGCCCTGGCACCGGAGCTGACGATCATCTCGCCGTGGAAGGACCCCAGCTTCGAACTCACAAGCCGGGAGGCGGCCGTCGAGTACGCCAGACGCCATAACATCCCCATCGCGGTCAGCAAGAAGAAGATCTACTCGCGAGATCGCAACCTCTGGCACATCAGCCACGAGGGGGCCGACCTGGAAGACCCGGCCAATGAGCCCAGGGACGACCTGTGGGTCATGTCCGTGCCGGTGAGCAAAGCCCCGAGCCGCCCGGCCTACGTGCAAATCGACTTCAAGTCGGGCGTGCCCGTGGCCCTCGACGGCGTGCGCCTGCCGGGACACGAGCTGATCATGCGGCTCAACGAAATAGGCGGCAAGCACGCCGTCGGCCAGAGCCAACTCGTGGAGAACCGCCTGGTGGGCATCAAGAGCAGGGGAGCCTATGAGACGCCCGGCGGAACCATCCTCTACCAGGCCCACCGGGCACTGGAGTCCTTGACCCTTGACCGCGACACGATGCACTACAAGCAACACGTGGCGCTGAAGTACGCCGAGTTGGTCTATTACGGCCTGTGGTTTCACCCGCTGCGCCAGGCCCT
>MVCS01000089.1 GCA_002049885.1 Planctomycetales bacterium 4484_123
CGAAAGTCCTTGTCGAAGTAGCCGCCGGAACGAATCTGGCGGATGGCAGCATACACCTTCCGGTAGCCCTCGGAGGTCCACGGCGGCTCGGGCCGGCGCTGCTGGATAGGCACGTCAGGCGGCCAGCCGCTGATGGTTCGCTCCCAGGCCTCCGGGCCCAGCACGCGGATGGTAAGCCAGGTCTGCCACATGTCGCAGTACACGTCGGCGTCGGCAGTCAACGGGGTGATGCCTGCCGCCTTGAGCTTCTCACAAACGGCAATGAACTCCGGCCAGGTTTTTTGAACAGAACCTCGTTGTAGAAGATGATGTTGGTCGAGCAGGTCAACGGCGGCAGGTAGATCTTGCCTTTGATGCCCTTCCGCCCGTCGGGGTCCAGAAAGTCGTACTTGCCCTCCTCCAGCATGGCCGGGATGAAGGCATCGCGCCAGCGCCGGCTCGGGTCGCCCCAGGTGTCAGGGGTATCCAGCGGGGCGACCTTCTCACCTGGCAGGGGCACGTTCAGGGGCACGGCGTAGCCGTCCTGGACCAGCGCCAGCAGCTCCATCTTGCTGCCGGTGATGACATCGGGGACCTCCCGGCCGGTCAGGAACCTCGGCCTATTGGCCGAGAGCACCCACCTCCCCTGCCAGCGGCGCTCCACCGTCACCAGCCTGGGCCGGACGCGAACCCTCTGCCGCCACGGCGCCCCGTCCGCCAAGGCCTGGAGGCCCTCGACCATCTTTTTCAGGCCGCGGAACTTCTCCTCCGCCCCGGCCCGCGGCGCCGGTGGCGTGATGAACACCTCATAGCTGCCCAGCCAACTCGCCAGGTCCTCTATCTGCTGATCGCGCTTGCCCGGCTCCTTCTGCCGCTGGATCCGCTCCAGCCTCGCCCGGGCCTGGGGCAGGATGCCGGCAATGCGCCGGATGGCCTCGCGCACGAAGGCTTCGGCGTCGGCGTCGGAGACGTGCCAACCGCGCTGCTCGGCCAGCCGGTCGGAATACTCTTCCTCGAAGCGATAGATCCAGCGGTCGCGGACGCGCATCACCGGCTCGCCCGGGCCGAACATGGAGGCGTACACGATACGGACGTCCACCTCGGGACGACGGAAAGTGAAACGCCCGGTGGCGGGGTCGAAGCGAATCCGCGGTACCTGCCGGCCCATCTCGACCTGGAAAAGGTCGTAAGTGAGCACGACCGCCCCGGCCAGAAGCACGCACAGCAGCAATTTGTGGAACAAACTCACCTTGCTCGAAGCCTCGTGCTGCCGCCGCGGATGCCCCGGCATGCTACCGCATCAAGCGAACCACCTGCAAGCACCCTGCGCCCCTCACCGTGCAGGCCCTCTGGCCCCTTCAGCGCTGGCCGGACGCGACGAGGCGACAGGTGAGGCCAACTCCGGCAGCAGGTAGGCAATGCGGGCCGGCGCGGGGCGAAAGTCACGATACGGCCTGCCCGCCCGATACCGCTTCGCCCGCTCGCGAATCTCCCGAGCCAAGGCCATCCGGCCCCGCCTGGCGGCCACCGCCGCGGCCAGCTCGGCCTTCCTCACAGCCTCGTCGAACCGGCCTTGCTCGGCGTAACCGGCCGCCAGGGCGTCCAGCAGCTTGGCGTCCTTGTTGAGTTCGTCCAGCCTGGCCCGCTGGGCGACCCTGACGGCCTCCCGCCCGTCGCGCACCGTCGGCAGGGGGCAGGTCGCGAGCAACCACACCAGTGCCCGGCGGATGTGAAGGTCGCCCGGCCGGAGGCGCAGCGCACGCCTCAGCGCCTTGACCGCCGGGCGGTACTGCCCCCGCACGCCCAGGGCCACGGCCAGATGGTAGTACGCATCCGGCAGGCTGCCGTCCAGGCGGAGGGCGCGAACGAAGTGCTCCCTGGCCTGGAGGGCGTTTCCTGTCCGCAGGGCCACCGTGCCCAAACCGGCATGTGCCTTGGCGTGTCGCGGATTCAGCCGAAGCGCCCGCCGGAACCACCGCGCCGCGGCATCCCATTGGCCCTGGTGGACCAGCACGCTTCCCAGCCCGCAGTGCACCGCCGGCACGTCCGGGCGGAGGCGGAGGGCCACCTTGAACTGCTCCAGGGCCTGGGCGTACTGGCCCTTGCGAATCAGGGCCTCGCCCAGGTTGCAGCGGGCCTGGATGGCAGAGGGATTCGTCCGCAGGGCCCGGCGATAGTGCTCAATGGCCTCGTCGATCCGCCCCTGGCCGGCGCGCACCGCCCCGAGATTGTTGTGGGCGTCCGTGAGCTGCGGGTCGCACTTGACGGCCAGGCTGAACTCCCGCACCGCCGCCTCCAGCTCGCCGTTGAGGATCAGCGCAGCCCCAAGGTTACAGTGCGCCTGAGCGTAATCCGGTTTTATCTTCAGCGCCTCGCGGTAGCGCTCGATGGCCTCGTCGATCCGCCCGCTGCGCTTCAGGGCCAACCCCCAATTCATCTGTGCCCTGAAGTTCCCCGGCTGCTTGGCGGCGGTATCACGCCACATGGCGATCTCGCTGCGGTAGTCGCGGTTCCGCCGCACCGTTGCGATGCCCAGCGCCGTGGTGACCGCCAAGACGGCCGACCCACCCGCGAACACTCCGAGCCATCGCCGAACCGACGCAGTGGCCACTACCCGGCGCAGCACGACCCGTCCCAGCAGGTATGCTCCCGCCACCACGGCCACCACGACCGCGGCCAGCGACAGGTACATACGATGCTCGAAGGCCACGTCCGCGATGGGCATGATGCTGGAACTGGGCGCCAGGACCAGGAAGAACCACGCCCCCAGGAAGCCCCACGCCCGCCGGCGAAACAACGCCCAGGCCGTCAGCCCCAACAGCGTCCCCACCACCGCCGCCCCGCCCAGGACGTCGCGAAAGCCCCCGGCCAGCCGGAGGTAGTGCGTGATCACACCCAACTGCGTCAGGGCGTAGCGCCAGGGCCCCAGGTCCTTCAGCCCGAAGCCCGCCCCCTTGGGCGCCGGCAGCACGACCAGGCGGTAAACGATGATCAGCCAGGTTGCGGCCAGTGCGGTGTACAGGCCGCGCCGCTTCCGCAGGGCCCGGCGCAGCGAGCCGGCCAGGAAGGTGGCGTCGTACAGCAGCACCGCCAACGGGGCCGTGACCACGATTTCCTTGGTGCCCATGCCCAGTGCACAGGCCGCCACTGCCGCTGCGAACCAGCGGCGCCGGCTGCGCCCGCCCTCGGTGCCACGGATGGTGCAGTAGAGGCTCAGCAGGTAGAACATCCCGGCCAGCGACTCGGCGCGTTGGACGATGTAGGTGACCGCTTGGGTGTTGAGGGGGTGCACCGCCCATATCGCGGCGGCCGCCCCCGCCAGATACGGCTCGGCCCCGGCGAAGCGCCCGCCCAGCCGCCGGCTGCCGAGCGTCCTCCGCACGATGCCAAACAGCGCCAGGGCCGCAGCGAGGTGCACCGCCAGGTTCACGGCGTGGTAGCCGCGAACGTCTAGACCGCCCAGGCGATAGTTCAGTGCCAGCGACAGCTCCACCACCGGCCGGTTGACGGTGAAGTATTTCCAGGGCGGCCCCAGCCGGCGTATTCGGGGCGATTCCACGATGCTGCGGTGATCGTCGAAGATGAACTGGCCCCGAAAGCTGTTGAGGTAGGCCGCCAGGGCGACCGCCACGACAATACCAACGCTCCCCCAGATCGCCCACGGGCCCGCTGCCCGCGCCTGCCCGTCGGCATTGGGCTGCCCCGCCCCGCCCGCAGCCAGCTTGTCGGTCCCACCGGCCACGGAAGCATTGTAAGGACATCGCCCGGTGACAGAAAGCCGCCGTCCCAGCCCGCCGGGCGCCGCCGCCTCAGCGCGAGGGGCCGAGGGCCGGCGTGCCCTTCGACGCCAACGTGGTTCACTTGCCGGCGATCACCGGGACAAGCCAAAGCGGCGTGGGCAGCTTCTCGCTGGTGAGGTACAGCCTCCGGCCCGCCGGTCCGTAGCAGATCGACTCGCCCTGCACCCGCGGCGGCATTTCCAGCCGTCGGGCCCTCCGGGAAAACGCCGCCGCCCAGCTCTCGCCCTCGCGGCGAACGTACTCATATGCCGGGCCGTAGGAGAGGATCACCGCCCGTCGGCCGTCCGCTGAGATGTCCATGGCAGTGGCCATCGAGACGGCAATCATCGCGATGGACTTGGCCTTCAGCACCTTGCCCGGGCTACGGGCGGGCAGCGGCAGCTCGTAAACCTTCGCCAGTCCGGGCAACTCCTTGGTGGCCAGGTATATCTTCTTGGCAAGCGGATCCACCGCCACGGACTCGCAGTTGTGCGGCCCGTCCTGATAGGTGAAGTCAATCTTGACCACCACATCGACCGCGCCGTGGCCGGCTCGCTTGGCCTTGTTCAGCGGCGGCTCGGGCACGATATACAATTGACAACTGCGCCGCGCCGAGGCGTTGTCCCCGACGTCGGCCAGCAGCAGGTACGCCTTCCGCCGCAGCCTGAAGGACGCCATGTCTTCCCAGTCGACGGCCCTGGCGCCCCGGACGGTGAAACAGCCCAAGTCCCTGCCGGCTGCGTCGAAGGCATAGATCCTCGGCCGGTCGCCGGAATCGTTGTGAGTCCAGAACACTCCCGGCCTGAGCCGGCTGCACGCCAGCCCGCTGCTCTCGTCGATGCGCTGATTGGCCAGCTCGCACAGCTTCGCCGGCCGGCCGTAGTGAATCCGCTCCGGCGATGCGCTGGGCCTTGTCGTCGCCGGCCTTGTCGCCGTGCCCGCCATCACCAGCGCCGGCACCAGCACCACGACCGCCCACCTCACAACTCTCGCCGACTTCATCGACTCTCCTCGACTGCAGGGTCGGGCATCCGACCTGGTGAATCATCCCACCACCTGCACCGCCACGCAAGCACCGGTCACTTCCGCGACATGTGCCGGCACCCGAGCAGGTGGAGGAAACCGCCCATTTCGCTCCAGGCCGACAGGCCCTGAAACTTGCGAATGGCTCTCCGAGGGCGTAACTAGCCTGTTGGGGCCGGTCGAAACGCTCGACGGCCGCTGGCGGCCGGGCCGTCCGCACAAGTGGCCCGCGCGACGGCACAGTCGGAAGAAAGGGAAATCTCTCATCGCCCCAGGCAGGAGGTGCGACAATGAAATGGGTAACGCGATCACACGTGCACGTGGACCGGGTGGCGTGTCCCTGGCTCATCACGCGCTTCGTTGACTCCGACGCGGAGATACTCTTCGTGCCCAAGAGCCAGGTCAACGAGGTGGCAGAGCGCGAAGGCGCCATTCCGTTCGACGCACCGGGCGTGGAGCTGGGCCACCACGACGGCAAGTGTTCCTTCGAGACCATCATCGAGAAGTACGGGCTGACCGACCCGGCCCTGCTGCGCCTGGCGAAGATAGTCCACGCCGCGGACACGAAGGACCGCGACAGCGACCCCCTTGCCGCCGGTCTGGAGGCCATCGCCGTCGGCTACAGCGTCCGCTTCCCCGACGACCAGGAGAACCTGGCCCACCAGTTCGCGGTGTATGACGCCCTCTATGCCTGGTGCCGGCTCGACGTGGCCCGCGGGGCCTGAGGGGCCCGCACCAGCAGCCGGACCAGCCCGGCGGTCAGGCCCACGGCGGGCCACAGCGCCCAGGACCACCAGGGCCCCGGCAGCAGCACCTCACTGCGCCGGGCCAGCTCGAATACTCGCAGGACCGGTGCAACCAGGGCCAGGCCGCCGGCGGCGACCGCGTCGCCGGCCAGCTCGGCAAGCAGGTAGCTGACCACCGGCAACCCGACGGCAGTGAGCAGGCAAACCAGCACGGCGGCCACGGCCAGGGCGGAGCGCCCGGAGGCAACGCAACTGCCCAGTCCCCAGCCCGCCAGCCAGAGCCCAACCAGGTAAGCCACGGCCCGGCACACGTCGGCGGTGGTGGCATCGGAGAGCCACGCAGCCGCCATGTACATGGGAATGCTGGCGGCCAGCCACAGGCCGGCCTGGGCAGCCACGATGGCCACGTGCGGCCAGGGCGGGCCCTGCCTGCGCGGCAAGTAAAGCAGGGGGAAGAACAACAGCACGAATCCCGCCTGGGCGGCCAGCAGCGTCGGCAGCGCGGGCAGCACTCGCAGCGAACCGGCCAGATGCGCAGGCAGGAACAACTCCGGCGCCGCCCCCGCGCCCAGGCCGGCCAGAGAGACGACCAGGAAGGCCACCCCCGCCGGCCGCCAAAGCTGCCGCGGGGAGCACGCCTCGGCGGGTTGCTCAGCGGAGGGAGACATGCAGCGTGTCGAATCGCAGGTCGATGAAGGCGGCCTGACCGGCCAGCCGGCCGCCGTTATCACGGTAGAACTTGTCCAGATAGGCAATCTTGCGGGCCGGACTGACGCAGTAGTCTTCACCCGCGGGGAATCGGCCGAAGCGGATATCGGTCCGCAGCCCCCGGCCCACCTGGGCCCAAATCCTCAGGTGCGGCTCGCGCGGGCTGATGCGCCCGTTGTAGTTGCGGACGTCGATCGCAGTAATCTCCTTGGCATAGGGCTTGTGGCAGATGAGCTTCAGCAGCCTCAGGCCGTCGGCCAGGTCGGGCGCGTCCCACTTTTCTCCAGGGGGCGGCGGCCGGGATGCAACGTCGCCGATGACGATAAACGCGTTGGCGCTCAGCAGCCGACCCGGCAGCGGCAGTACCACGCCCTCGGCGTCCACCGGGGTGAGCATCTCGGCCGGCAGAGTGGCGGAACGGACCAGGGCGAAGGGCCGGCGGAACTCGCAACTCACCAGCAACGTGCCATCGGGGCGCTTGAGCACCTTTTCCACACGCGCGACCCAGGGATTGGCCGCCGCCCGACGATACACGTCCCGCGCCAGGTCGGCATCGAAGATGCTGCGGGGATGTTCGGCATCGCCGGCCGCCGATTCGATGTCGGCCTGTATATCCCGCGCCAGCTCGCGGGGCATCCATCGCGGCACCTGGGCCAGCCTGACCACTGCGGCGGTGGTGGGCAGGCCCGACCAGGCAGCGATCAGCCGGCGCCGCTGCCCGTACAGCGCCGCCGCAGCCACGCCCAGGACCAGCAGCACCATGCCGGCCCGAAGCATGCGGGACTTTCGCCCAGAGTCAGGCCGACCGTCCTCGGCCCGGCCGGCCGGCCGGGCCTTGCGGGTTTCCTTGCCCTTGGCGTCCTTGGCCACCTGACTCACCTCCCATGCCGCGCCAGGGCGAGCCGCACGATGCGGTCGCAAAGCTGCTCGAAGCTGATCCCTGCGGCGGCGGCGGCCTTGGGCAGCAACGAATGACTGGTGAAGCCGGGAATGGTGTTGACCTCAAGCACGTAGGCGGTGCCGTCGTCGGCGAGGATGAAGTCGACGCGGCTGAAGTCCCGGCAGCCAAGGGCGCGGTGGGCGACCAGGCCGGCGGCGCGCAGGTGCTCGGCCAAGGCCGGCGGCAGGTCGGCCGGGCAGACGTACACCGTCTCGTCGTCCTGGTACTTGGCGACATAGTCGTAGAACTCGCGGCGTGGGATGATCTCCACCACTGGCAAGGGCTGGTCGCCTAGGACGCCGACGGTCAGCTCCCTGCCGGGGATGAAGGCCTCGACCATTGCCCGCCCGTAGCGCCCCAGCAGGGACTCGACGGCCTGCTGCCGGGCCGCAGCGTCCCGGGCTATGGTGACGTCCAAGCTGGAACCGCCACCAACGGGCTTGACCACGCAGGGCAGGGCGAGTTCTCCAAGGAGGTTCAGGCGGTCCTCTCGACCCTGGGAAGCATCGATGGTCACCCAATCGGGCGTGGCCAGGGAGGCACGACGGAAGGCGCGCTTGGCTGCGTCCTTGTTCATGGCCAACCGGGATGCCTCCGGCCCGGAGCCGACGTAGGTCACGCCCCGGGCTTCGCACAGCCGTTGCACCTCGCCGTCCTCGCCGAATGCCCCGTGCAGGGCGATGAAGACGACGTCCACGCCGGGACGATCAAGGGCGGAGGTGTCTTCCGGTGTGATGTCGGCTGCGGAGACGTGGTGGCCGCAGCGCCGCAGGGCCCTGGCCACGGCCTCGCCGGATTCCAGGCTGACCTCGCGCTCGCCGCTCGGGCCGCCGGCCAGCACGGTGATAACCAGGGTCCGCAGGTCCCTGCCGGCCCTGCCGGCAACGACGCCCTCGGCTAACGGTTCAGGACACATCGCTCACCAGACCTCAATTTCAAGTTCCAGGTACACCTCGAATTGCTTGTACACGGCCTCGCGGATGACGTTGATGAGCTTCAGCACGTCAGAGGCCCGCGTGCCCTCGTCAGCGATGATGAAGTTGGCATGCTTCTCGGAGACCTGCGCTCCTCCGATACGCTTGCCCTTCAGGCCGGCCTTGTCGATCAGGGCCCCGGCAGCCAGGCCACGGGGGTTCTTGAAGATGCACCCCGCGTTTCGCCCGGCCAGGGGTTGAGTGTTTTTCTTGTAGATCCAGATCTGCTTGACCTGATTGAGAATGCGGTGCGGGTCGTCCTCGGCAACGCGGAACTCGGCCGCCAGAATCACCTTTGCCAGGATGTTCGTGCTGCGGTAGCCGAAGGCCAGGTCGCCGCGCATGCGGGTATAGGGTACGCCGTCGAGGTCCATCAGCTCGACGCTCTCGACGATGTTGCCGATGTCGCCGAACTTGCCGCCGGCGTTCATCCTGATGGCCCCGCCCACCGTGCCGGGTATGCCCGTGAGGCACTCCAGCCCCGAAACGCCTTGGCGGACGGCCCGGAGGACCATCCGGCTGAGGTCGGCGGCGGCCCCGGCGCCGAGGCGCTCCCCGCGGAACTCCACCCGGGCGAACTGTTCCCCCGCCAGCCTGACCACCGCCCCGCGGACGCCCGAATCGTCCACCAGCAGGTTGGCCCCGCCGCCCAGGACGCGCACCGGAACGTCGTTCTCCCGGCAACGGCGCAGCACCTCGGCCAACTGCTCCACAGTAGTCGGCTCGATGAAGTACTGCGCCGGCCCGCCGATGTGCAGCCAGGTGTACGGCGCCAGGGGTACCTCGCGCCTAACGATCTCGTTCAAGCCAGTGAACAATTTCATCGGCAACTTCCCAGATGTTGCCTGCACCCATGGTGACCACCAGGTCACCTGGACGAAGTGA
>MVCS01000090.1 GCA_002049885.1 Planctomycetales bacterium 4484_123
GACGCGGCCTGCCGGCAGCACGCCTGGGTGCTGGAGCGTAGCCGGTATTTCCTCGGCATCTCTCACCTGGACGTCGAGTCGCTCGATCTGGTCTATGGCTTCGAGCTCGAGTTCACCGGCAACCGCGACGCCATCGTCTGCAATGCCCTGCTCGAGGGCAGCCAACTGGGCTGGGTCCTCAGCCAGTGCAAGGCCATCGGCCAGGGCAACGCCGTGCCGCTGAACTGCGAGCCGGTCATCATCTTGGCCCTCGACGAGGAGTGCTTCCTCCAGGCCCGCCTTGCCCTGGAGACCCGCAACAGCAGCTACCAGGTCCGCACCGGCTGCTACGACGAGGAGCCTATCAGCATCTACTTCACTGTCCGGGCGTATCCGCGCACCGGCGGGCGATTCGACATGGGCGAATCACTGCGCTACCAGGCCGAGGTGGGGGAGGACTTGGTAACCCGCGTGGTGATACCCAACGTGGTCCGGCCCATCGCTGCGGCCATCGCCGCCGCCCAGTAGGTCGCCAGGTCCAAAGGTGCCCCTTCCCGGCAAAGCGAGCCGGATGGCGCGGCTCTGAGAGAGGGGGCCCTGCCTGCCGTTTGGGTCCGCGGGACCTTGCATGCAGAGGTATGCACGTAGACACCGGGCCCCTGGCCTCCGCGCCGCCGCTGGCCGCCTTCGGCAATGCTTCGTGAGCCACCGTTCCCGAAACCCGCTGTGTGGGCAGCTTATCCTGTGCGGTGCGTAGCTTGGATGTCGCGGCCGGAGGCGCAAAAAAGTGGCGGGCCTGCCGCGGGGGGAGACGGCAGGCACCGCCTCGGCATTCGAACCGGCCGGGGGAAACCGGTTCGAAAAAGGGGGCCAAAATTCAACAGTCATCCGGCACCGTCAAGGCGCCGCAATGACCACACAGTGGCAATTATATACCCCGACGCCGGCAATTCAAGAGAAATACTAGGAACCCTGTAGTTTTTCGCAACGGCCGCCACAGACGGGTGTTACGCCACGCTTTTGGGCTCGGCGCCAAAAAAAAAACGATTTTTTTCAGGTCGCGCCCAGATTTTCGGAGTATGGCCGACCGCCATGCTCGGACCGGCTGACCGCCTGCCGTTTTCTCGGCCATGGGCCTGACGCGCATGCCGTGCCGGGCTTGCCGCGATCGGTATCAACACTGGGCGAAACTCCAGGCCCAGCCCAGCGCGACCTGGCGACCTGTGTCGCAGCGCCGTCAGTTCAGGAATACATCGTCGATGTTGATGGACTTGCCCTGGGCGTCCTGGGCGGGGTACTTGCAGTGGTAGATCCAGTCGTTGTTGTTATTCCCGGTCGCCACCTTGGAGGTCTTCATGAATTTCACCGACTCATCGGCCCTGCCGACGTTCTGGCCGGTGGGCTTTTCGTCGGCGTCCAGGTGGGCCAGGCTGTTGGCCTTCAGACCCTCCGGCAGGACGGTGTTGGTGAAAGGCTCGAACCGCGGGGATTGGTCGGCCACGATGACCCGGGAAGTGGGAAGGTTGTCCAGGGTGAGCCTGAGGTCCACCATGGACTGGAAGCTGTAGCCGAACTTGCCGTCGGCGAACTTGCCATCGTTCACGTCGGCCGGTTCCACGCCTTCCAGTGACGGGCAGACGAACAGGCCGGGGGTGGCGTACTTGTGTTTTACCAGCAGCCACAGGCACGCCCGGTTCCCCTCGGGGGTCCACCAGTTCTCGGAGCTCGGCTGGGGACTGGCCAGAGGAAACGACTTGGGCACGCTGCCACGGTGGTTCAAGTCGTCCATGGCGTACTGCCGGCAGGCCCTGACGATATCCTTCAGGTGCGTCGCGCATATGCCCACCCGGACGGACCTGACCGCCTGCCCGACCGCCGGGGCCAGGATGGTCACCAGCAGGATGATGATGCTGACGACGACCAGCAGCTCGATAAGGGTGAACGCCTTCGCCTTCCGTCGGGCCATGCCTATTCCTCCCGCAGAGCCTTGCACTTACATTCTACGCACCGGCGCCGGCCGGGTCAACGTGGGCAAGCCTTGACGGACAAGGGGCGGCAGGGATAATGCAACAGTCGGGCCGCACGAAGCCTGTGCATCGTGCGGCCCAGGCGCTGGGATGGGCTTTGTCTATCTGCCCTTGTGTGCCCATTGGACGAACGCAGCCGGCAGGCTGATATTCGGCCTTAGGCGTTTTTTTCGCAGACGTTCCGGCCCGCGGCGGTTGTCTTGAGGTTCCCGATGGACATTCACGCCCAGCCCAAGAGCCCGTTCCCGCTGGTGCTGGTCCTGTTGGTCCTGGCGGTGCTGGCGATGGTGGTCGGCCTGGCTGGGGCCTTCAGCGTCTTGGCGGTGCACGTCGCCTCCGGGCGGTTGTCCCTGGTGACGGTCGGGTGGATGGGGCTGTTGCTGGTCTCCGGCGGCGTGGCGGGCGGGGTGCTGTGGGCGCTGGGGTGGCTCTGCCAGCGCCACCATGAGCAGGGCCAGGTCCTGGGCCGCATCGCCAGGGCAGTGGAGGCCCTGGCCGAGTCCGGCCCCCGGGGCGTGGGCGCGGGCACGGATGGCCCGGCCGCCCCTGCCGAGGCCGGCCAGGGCGGCGACCAAGGTGGCATCGTGGAGCAGTTGCGGGAGCTGAACATCAATGTCCTGCTTTCCGAGGACCAGCGCCGGGCGAAATACGAGCACGTCCTGGGGGCGGAGGTGCGGCAGTTGGTCCAGCGGGTGGAGCGGTCGGCCGCTGGGGGCGACGCGCCGGCGGCTGAATCGGCGCTGGAACGCCTCCGTCACCTGGCGCCGGACCATCCGGAACTGGCCCGGCTCAGTGAGGTGGTGGGCGAGGCGCGGGGGGCCTTCGAGGCCCGTGAACTGGCCGAGGCGGCGTCCGACGTGGAGGAGCTGATGTCGGCCGGGAAGTTCGACGAGGCCAAGGCGGCCGCCGAGCGATTGCTGGGCAGGTACCCGGCCCGCCCTGAGGCCGTCACGCTGCTGGCGCGGGTGCGCCGGGAGGCCGAGGCACTGCGTCTCGAGCAGCGCCGGCGGATGCTGGCGAAGGTGGAGAAGGAGGCGACTGCCCGGCACTGGCGGGCGGCCCTGGCGGCGGCTGAGGAACTCCTGGAGGCCTACCCGGACAGTCCGGAGGCGGCCGAGGTCCGCTCCACGCTGCGGACGCTGACCGACAATGCCCGCATCGAGGAGGCCCGCGAACTCCGCGACGAGATCCGCGACTTGTTGTCTCGTCGGCGCTATGCCGAGGCGCTCGCCCGTGCGCGCGACCTGATCCGTCGTTTCCCCACCACGGCGGCGGCGGAGGAACTTCGCACACAGATGGCTCGCCTGGAGGAATTGGCGAGCTCGGAAGGGGAGGCGCGCAGGCCGTGAAGCCACGTCACCGGGCCATTCTGCGCGAGTTGTTGGCTCAGCCCACCGCGCCGTTCGCCGAGTCGGCGGTGGTGGAGGTCGTCAGGCGGTGGGCGGACCGGCGGGGGGTGTGCTTCCGCCGGGACCGGGCAGGCAACGTGCTGCTGCACCACGAGCGCAGGGGTTCCTCGGCCGGCGGGCACTGGCTCTTCGCCGCGCACATGGACCACCCTGGCTTCATTGCCTGCCGGCAGCGGGGGCGGGACCTGTGGGCCGAGTTCCGCGGCGGGATGGCTCGCCGTTACTTCCGCGGCGGCAGGGTTAGGTTCTTCAGCCCGGAGGGGGAGGTCTTGGCCGAGGTCCGCTCCGTGGCCAAGGCCGCCGACGGGCCGTGGCTGGCGTGCCGGCTGAGGCTGGGCCGGGCTGCCGAGGTGCCGGCGGGCACGGTGGGCATGTGGGACCTGCCGGCGATGGCCGTTGCCGGCAAGGTCCTTTCCAGCCGGGCGTGCGACGACGTGGTGGGCACGGCGGCGGTGATCTGCGCCGTGGACGAGATCGTTTCCCGGCCGCTGCCGGTGCGGGTCACAGCCCTGCTGACCCGGGCCGAGGAGGCAGCGTTCGTCGGCTGCCTCGCCGCCTGCCGGCTGGGCAGCATCCCGCGCGATGCCTTCATCGTGGCGGTGGAGACTTCCGCCGCTCAGCCGGCGGCCCCGTTGGGCAGCGGCGTGGTGGTGCGCGTGGGCGACAAGACCCGGACGTTCGACCCGTCGCTGACGGCGCACATCTCCGCGGTGGCGGCGGAACTGGCCAAGCGCGACCGCCGCTTTGGGTTCAACCGCCAGCTCATGCCCGGCGGGACGTGCGAATCGACGGCGTACGCCATCTTCGGCCACGCCGCCGCCGGCCTGTGCGTGCCGCTGGGCAACTACCACAACCAGGGGCCTCGCGGGCGGGTAGCCCCCGAGAAGGTCCACACCGACGATTTCAGCAGCCTGGTCAAGCTGCTGGTGGCCGTTGCCCTCGAGCGCCGCAGGCCCGAGCAGACCGATGCGGCGCTGAAAAGGCGGTTGGCGGGACTGCTGCGGGCGCGCGGGAAGTACCTGTAGGCTGACCGGCGGGGCGGTCCTGGACGGCGGCCGAGGGGCCTGCCATTGGGACGGCTGTGGTTGTCGAGGAGTCGCTGGGCCTGGTGGGCGTGCCGGTTCGGGTTGGGCGGGGCAGCAGGTCCCCATCGCGAACCACTGCTGGGTTGGTTAGACTCACCGCCTTGGAGGACGGACCGCATTGAGGAAAGGGAGTTGCGATGAAGGTGCTGCTGGTCGGCGGGGGCGGGCGCGAGCACGCCCTGGCCTGGAAGATTGCCCAGAGCTCCATGTGCCAGAAGCTCTACTGCGCCCCGGGCAACCCGGGTACCGCCCAGGTGGGCGAGAACCTGCCGGTGAGGGCCGAGGACGTTGATGCCGTCGTGGCCGCCGCCCGCGACCGCGGCGTGGAGTTGGTGGTCGTCGGCCCGGAGGACCCGCTGGCTGCGGGCCTGGCCGACGCCGTGCGCGCCGCGGGCATGTTGTGCTTCGGCCCCTCGACCGAGGGGGCTCGGCTCGAGGCGGACAAGGCCTTCGCCAAGGAGCTCATGCGGAGTGCCTCCATACCCACGGCCGAGGCCCGCATCTTCACCGACCTGGAGGCCGCCAGGCAGTACGTCCTTTCGCGCGACCAGGGCGTGGTGGTCAAGGCCGCCGGGCTGGCCAAGGGCAAGGGCGTGTTCGTCTGTACCGAGCCCCACCTGGCCGTCAGGCCGCTGGAGCAGATCATGAGCGAGCGGATCTTCGGTGACGCCGGCAGCACCGTGGTCATCGAGGAGATGCTCACGGGTCAGGAGGCCTCGATCCTGGCACTCTGTGATGGCCGGAACATCTATCCGCTGGAGGCCAGCCAGGACCACAAGCCCATCGGTGACGGCGACACCGGGCCCAATACCGGCGGCATGGGCGCCTACAGCCCCACGCCCATCGTGGACGACTCGGTCATGACCCGCGTGGAGCGCGAGGTCCTGGTGCCCATCGTGGACGCCATGCGGCGCAGCTTCGGCCGGTACGAGGGCTGCCTGTACGCCGGGCTGATGCTCACCCACGCCGGTCCGAAGGTCCTGGAGTTCAACTGCCGCTTCGGCGACCCCGAGGCCCAGCCGCTGATGATGCGTCTCAAGAGCGACCTGCTGGAGGCCATGGTTGCCACTTGCCGGCACCGGCTGGACGAGGTGCGCCTGGAGTGGGACCCGCGCCCGGCGGTGTGCGTGGTGATGGCTTCGGGCGGCTATCCTGGCAGTTACGAGAAGGGCTTCGAGATCACCGGCATCGAGGAGGCCGAGGCCCTGGGCGACGTGAAGGTCTTCCACGCCGGCACGGCCGCCGCGGACGGGAAGCTCCTGACCAACGGCGGGCGCGTGCTGGGGGTGACGGCACTGGGAGATACCATCGCCGCCGCCCGCGAGCGGGCATACCGGGCCGTGGAGAAGATTCACTGGCAGGGCGCCTACTACCGCAAGGACATCGCCGCCAAGGCGGTCGAGGCGTAGCGGCGCTCGTGGAGTCGGCTCGCGGCCGCCGGAGGTTTTCTTCTCAGACCTCCAGCTCCAGTTTCAGTGGCCGGGTGAACCGCAGTGCCATGGATGACTTGGTTCCCTCGGCGACGTACTGGCAGCGCACCACCGAGGCCTGCGAGAAGAACTGCTCGTACATGAAGCTGTTGGGCGTCTGCCTGGGCACGCGCAGGTTCACGTGCACGGTCTGTCCCGGGGGCAGGACCTTTTCAACGGGCCTGAGTCGCAGCCCGCCGTCCGAGACATCCACCGTGTCGGCGCGGAACAGTTCCTGCCCGTCAGCGTCCACCACGACCACGGGGCAGGTCAGCTCATACCGCCTGTGCGAGCGGCGTTCCCTTCCTGGTTCGCCCATGCCGGTCCGCTCCTGCAACGACGCGCAT
>MVCS01000091.1 GCA_002049885.1 Planctomycetales bacterium 4484_123
GAACACCGAGCTCGCCCCGCCGGGAATGTCGCTGGCCGTCAGAATCGGATTGTCCGGATGGCGATGAATGATCTCTTCCAACATGGCCCGTTCTGGCCGGTCTTGAAAGACCTTCACAGTGGCTCAGCCCGACTCCCGTCCCGCGACGGCTCACCGCCGCGGAACGCCAAGACCGGGCGTCGCTGCGTCCTGCGGTTCGAGCAGACGCATCCGGCGGCGGCGGCGACCGGCCTCACACCACAGCCGATAGAAGATGTTGTTTTCCAGGAATATCTTATAGGCAGCCTCGTCCGGCCGTACCAGGATGACCTTCTCGTCATAGAAGCGCCCGTTCTCGATGCGGGCGCGGAACTTCAATATGGGAATCCGGCCCTGCCGGAACCGGTGCAAAGTCTCGGGGCTCTGGGGGCTGGCCAGCAGCAGCACCCCGATCTCATAGCGCCCGTAGTGCTTGGCGTCGGTGGTGCCCTGGATGTAGATGTTGTACCCCACGCCGTTGAAGATCATGTCGTTGACGGCCGAGCCGTCCGGCCTGTACTCGGCGAAGGCAGTCATGCGGCGATAGCGGTAGGTGGCCAGGTTGAGCCCGGGGAAGATGCGGGTGATGAACTTCGGCGCCCCCCGGCCGCGCAGCAACCCGTCCTCGGTGACGGTCCTGGCGGTGCCCACCGGCACCGGGCTGCAACGGCCGTCCAGGAGGCTCATCACCACCGCCTCCAGCGGATAGCTGACGCTCATGGCCCGGGAGAAGGTCCCGAAAACGGTGTTGCCGGGGAACTCCCGGGCCAGTTGCAGCAGCACGTTCTGCCCGCTGAGGACCTTCTCCACCCTCGCCTCCATGGCCAGCCGGGGGCGGTCGGCCCGGAAGTCCACTGCCAGCCCATATTCCATCCTGCCGCCGTTCAGGCCGCAGCGGTAGGCGGCCCTGAGGCGCCCGTCCTTGACCGTCGCGGAGGCCTCAAGGTCCTGCACCTCATAGAAAGCCCGTACCGCCGGGTCGAAATGGCGCAGCCGCTCCGACCTCAACAACAGCTCCAGGTCCGCCCCCCTCAGCAGTCGCCGCGCCCGGGCGATCAACGCCCCGGCCCGCCGCGCGAGCCTGGCCCGCTCGGCATCGGTGAGTTCGCCCGGCTTCATCGGCGCAGAACCCGGCACGGCCAAGCCGGCCAGCTCCGGCAGGTCCAGAGCCGAACATAGGACCGTAACGCGACCACTCGGCGACCGCGTCGGCCGTGACAGCTCCGCCAGGATGAACCCGCTGCTACGGCCCGCCGACCATTGCAGCTCTCTGACAGCCACCGCAGCCACGGCCACGTCCCCGAGAGCCACCGGCCTGCCCTCGATCAGGCCCCTGCCCAGGTCCAACAGGCTCCGGTGGGCCCCGGCGGCCTCTAATCCCTTCAGCACCACCGTCCCGCCCAGCCGACACGGCCTGCCGCGGACCACAGCCGAAGCCTGGCGGAGCGTCAGCCTGGCAGAGCGGACCACGTCCCGGCCAGCGACGCGGCGGTACTCCAGCTCGAAGGCCGCCCCGCCGGCCGGCTTGTAGGGCGCCAAGGCCGGCAGGAACTGCACTATTCTGCGCAGGTCCGAGACCTCCCCGCTCAGTCGGCCCGAGAGCTCACCGGACTGAAGCAGCGGCCAGGTGCCCTCCGCTCGAAGCTGCACCGCCCCGGCGTCCAGCGCCAGCTCCCGGACGTCCAAGTGCTCCAGGCCGGCAGGCAGGAACAATGCAAACCTACCCGCAGCCCTGCCGCCCGGCGGCTTGCGAAGATGCCGGCCAAGCGCGAAGGACAACTCGGCAGCGTCGAACCGGCCGCCCAGCTTCAGGCCCTTCCCATCGCCCCGCAGGTCCAACTCGAGGCGCACCGCCCCCTTCGCCCGCCAGCGACTCAACTGCCGTCCCGCCGCCGGCAGCAGCGCCCGCAGGGCAGGGTCCAGGGCCAGCAGGCCGCGGAGCTTCAGGTCAACGTCCCGCACGCCCGGCGGGGGCCAGTAAGAACCCGACGGCCTGGAGCCCGCCCGCGCCAGTGGCCTGACCGTCCCGGACAACCTCACCGACGACTTGCCCCAGTCCACGGCCAGGGCGTCGATGTTCACAGCCCCCGGCGCGGAGCGCCCGGCCAGGCGCAGCCGAAAGGCCGACCCGCGGACCTTGGCCCCGCCCGCTCCGGGCAGGCGGAACTGCATCTCATCGGCATCACAATGGAGCTCGCCGGCCAGGCTCCTGCCGTCCGACCGCAGCCGGAAATCCGCGCTGAGTGAGCCGCGGACGTCGAAGGGCTTCAGTCTTCGCCGCAGCGCCGGGCTCCACTGAACCAGCCAAGCGGCATCGGCCACCCGCAGTTGGCCGGTGCAGCGGAAGTTGGTCCCGAAGCTCAGCGCCCCGGCCAACCGGGCCGCACCCAGCGACAGCCCCAGCTCCAGGCGGTTCCGCGCCGCCGCCGGCAGGGTTGGGTCGTATTGAACGTCCACCGTCAGCTCCGCCGGCTGGCCGGGGACCTTGGTGAATGCCTCGCCCGCCGAGAGTCCCATGCGGGTGAGATTTGCCCGCAGGTGCAGCCTCCTGGCCGGCGGGGCCAGCATCAGGCTGAAGCTGCCGTCGGCGCTGCCAGAGAGCCGCTCGCGCCACCGCGGCGCCCGGGGCAGGCAGGCCAGCAGCCTCCCAACGTCCCGCAGGGCGTAGCGGCCCTCGGCCTGAAGACCCAGCCCCGGCCCGCCGGGCGGCGCAGCCGAGAAGAACCTCACCCGACCATCGGAAATGCTCAAGCCCGCCTCGCCCAGGCCGGCCCAGAGGTTCAGCCGCTCCAGCCGGCCCGCCGCCGGTGCCAGGTCGCATGAGACCTCCACCCTCATGGGCTCAGTCGCGGGCTTGCGAAAGCTCCGGCCCACCGCCAGCTCGGTCTGGGCCGGGACGAAGGCACGACAGCGCAGCAGCACGTCCCCGGCGTGCTCCAGCGACCACTGCCCGGTGATCCTGCCGCGAAGGCGGACTTCCTCGAGGGCCTCCCAGCCCAGCAAGTCCCGGAGGGAGCGGATATCGACGATCTCCCACGAGCCGCGCCAGTCCAGGCCGGCCAGGTCCCTCAGCGCGACCCCGGCACCACCGGGCCTGTTGGCGTCCAGGTATCGGCGCAGAAGGTCTCTGAGTTTCTCCATGGCCACGGAGCTGCTGAATCGGTTCTGGGCCACCCACAGCTCGGCCTGGTCCAGTGCGAAGCGCCAGGTCTCCGCGCCGCCCCTCAGGCTGCCGCGGAGCTCGGCGGTGAGCCTCCGTCCGGCGGGCTTGGCCAGCCGGCTGCCAATGCGCATCTGTGCCGCCGTCGCATCCAGCAGCAGGCTCGACGACAACTGCGTGCCCTCGCCCCGGAGCGAAAGATGCACCTTCACATCGCCACCCACGCGGACGCCCGCCGGGAGTGGACCGCCCCGGCCGCGGACCGCCGCCGCCAAGTCGCCGGGGTGAATCTTCCCGGACAGGTCCAGTGCCTCCAGCCACTGCCACTGGCCCTCCAGCCCGCCCGCGTCCAGACGGGAGCTGCCGGCCAGCTCCAGCCCGGGCAGGCTCAGCCGCAGGCCCCGAAGCTGGATGGCCTTGGTGTACCAGTCGTACCGCATCGAGCCGCTGACCTCGGCGTGCTGGAGCGTCGGCAGGGAGGCGCCCGCTCGCGGCTGGGCCTGGAGCTGCTTGACCTTCAGCCGGAAGTCGGTCTCCAGCATTCCCTCGCCGCTGAGCTGGCATTCCCACCGCCCTCGCGCCGTGCCCGCCAGGGACTTGATCGGCAGGCCCAACAGGGCCGGCAGCTCCAGGCGGGCCAGGTCAAGCCGGGAAAAGCGCAAGGAGCACTTGGCCACGGGCTCGTCGCTGCCGACGCCCGCCAGCAGGGTCACCGGGCAGTCGCCGCCGGGCTGGCGCAACACGGCGGACATGGTGACCCGGCCCAGGTCCGCCGGGCGCCCGCGAGTGTACTGCAGGTCGGTGACGTCCAGGCGTAATTGCCACCGGCGTTCCGGCAACTGCACGGCCAGGGCGGCGTCGCGCACGGCCAGCCGGTCCGGCGGCGGCAGCACCTGCACCAGCCGGCGGAGTACCGCAAGATTGACCTGCCCCCGTCGGTCCACGATGGCCGTCACCTCCAGCCCGGTGCACTCTGCCCAACCGAGTCCGGCCCCCACCCCCCGGCCGGCCAGCAGCACCTTCAAAGGGGCAAGCTCGCAGCGCAGGCGCTTGACGGCGAGCATGCGCCCGCCCCCGAAGGCCGAAGGATTGGCGATGCGCAAGTCGTAGATGGTGACGCCTTGCGTCCATGACAGCTCCAGGGCGCGAATCTCCACGGGCAGGCCCAGGTGTCCGGAAAGGACTCCCGCCACCTGCCGGGCCAGCCACGGCTTCGGCACCCACCAAGGCAGCGCCACGTACAGCAGCACCAGCGCCACCGCCAGCGCAGCGGCCAGCCGCAGGACGTGCTGCCACCACGGCCGGGCGCGCCAACGACTCACCGCCCTGCCGCCGAATTGGCCCTTTGCCGACATCCGGGTGAATTCTAGCAGGGATGACAACCTTGGTGCACCGCTGGACTGGCTCCACAACCCCCGGAGCCCGCCCCAGGCAAAGAGGGTCAGACGTTGAAACGAAAGTGAATCACATCCCCGTCCTGCACGATGTAGTTCTTGCCCTCCAGGCGGAACTTGCCCGCCGCCCGGGCGGCCTTCTCGCTGCCCGCCGCACGCAGGTCCTCGAAGGCGACCACCTCCGCCCGGATGAACCCGCGGGCCATGTCGGTGTGCACCTCGGCGGCGGCGGTGACGGCGTCGGTGCCGGCCGGGATGCTCCACGCCCGGGCTTCCTTCTCGCCGTGGGTGAAGAAGCTCACCAGGTGCATCGCCTCGTAGCAGGCCCGCACCAGCCGGTCCCGAGCGGAACTGTCGATACCCAGGTCCTTCATGAACTCCTGCCGGTCAGCCGGGGCCAGGCGGGCCAGCTCTTCCTCTATCTTCGCCGAGAGCTGGATGGCCGGGTAGCCGCACAGCTCCCCGGGGCCGCTCTGGCCGGCGGAGCCCTCGTCGCAGTTGACGACCACCAGTGCCGGCTTGAGGGTAAGGAAGGCGAAGGCCCGGACCATTTTCTCCTCGGCCTCATTGGCCACGGCCTCGGTGAGGGGCCTCTCGGCCTCGAGGGCATCCTGAAGGCGCTGCATCAGCTCGAGCTCGCGGGCGTGCTCCTCGCGGTCGGGAGTGGGTTTCTTCAGTTGAGCCTGAAGTTTCGCGATGCGGGCGGCCACCTGCTCCAGGTCAGAGAAGATCATCTCCGTGCGCAGCTCGTCCAAGTCCTGTTCCGGATCGACCCGGCCCCGATAGGCCGGCAGCGACTCGTCGTGAAAGCCGCGCACCACGAATACGATCATGTCACTCTGGCGGACCGCCGGCCAGTGCGCCCGCGCCCGCTGCCGGGCCTGCTCGTCGGTGAGGTCCAGGCCGGGCACGTCGAGGAATTCCAGCTCGGCATGCACGCACTTCCTGGGCTCAAAGAGTTCGAAGAGCCATTCCAGCCGCTCGTCCGGGACCTTCACCACGGCCAGGTGTTCGGTATCAGGCCGATCCAGGTGGACCTCCGAGCCGCCCGCCTCGGCCACCGCCGCGAACAACGTACTCTTGCCGCTGAATGGCAAGCCCACCAGTGCCACGCGCATCGGTCTCTCCCTGCTACAAGGCGGCTGTCATTCTCGGCCAAGCGCCCGCAAAAAGAAAGCCCGGCCGGGGCCCGGCCCCACGCCCCCAGCCGCGCCCGCCGCGGACAAGCCGCCACTGCACAATGGACCGGGCCGCCGGCAGCACAGCCAGGCGAGAAAAATGATACAAGGGCCGCAGAAGCTGTGGTAAACTCATCCTTGGGTTAGGCAGCGGCGGTTCGTAGTGGGCGTGGAGTCGCGATGAGACGACTTGGGGCAGTCTGGCTCGCCGTGGGCCTGCTGGCGGTCCAGGCCGCCGGTGACCGTGTCGTCCTCAAGGACGGTCGGGTCTTCGAGGGCAAGGTCACCGAGGCCGAGGGCAAGGTCCTCATTGAGATGGCCTACGGCACCATCAGTTTCCCGCGTCCGGAGGTGGAGTCCATTCAGCGCATGCCCACCCCCGCCGAGTTGCTGGAATGGCAGCTTTCGCGGATCGACCGCACCGACCCGGACGCCCTCTTCCAGGCGGCGGCCTGGGCCAAGGACAACGACCTGCCAAAGCAGGCCGACGAACTGCTCAAGGAGGTCCTGGGCCTCAATCCCGATCACGTCCAGGCCCGCAAGCTGCTGGGCTACCTGCGCGCCGACGGAAAGTGGCTGAAGGTCTCCGAGGCACTGCAACTGGCCAGGGGCAAGCTGGAGGCAGGGAAGTACGCCCCGCTGCTGAAGGAGCTGCTGCCGGCCATCGAGGAAATGGCCCATGACGCCAAGGTGCGCCTGGAGGTGGCACATCTGGAGGCCCACGGCCAACTGCGGTCCAAACAGTTCGCCCGCGCCCGGGTGAGCTTCGAAGAACTCGCCCGGCGCGCCCCGCCGGCCCAGTCGCTGCGGTACCGGGTCATCGGCGAGGTCCTGGCCAAGCACCCCGACGGGATGTACGTGGTGAGCGCCAGCTACCCGCGCACCGCCATGGTGCTGGGGGCCGACGTCCCGACGCTCGAGCCGGGGCCGGCATCGCTGTCGCGCCCGGAGGTGCTGGCGGCGGCACTGCACGACTACGCCGCCAGGACCGTCAAGCAGGGCCAAGCCCTGATGGCCGAGGCCAAGCCGCTGGAACGCACCGAGCCGGAGGCGGCCAAGGCAAGATACGCCCGGGCCGGCAAGTGCTTCGACATCGCCGACGCCATCGTGCCCAACATCGCCCGCAGTTACCGTGTGGAGATCGTCCGCCGGCAGGTGGCCATCATCAACAACGACATCGACGGCGAGGCGGAGAAGTTCGACCTGCTCAAGGGCGAGCTGGGCAAGAAGAACCTCTCCCCCGCTGCCTACCGCGACCTGCTCAGCCGGATGCTCCGCGCCCTGAATCACATCCGCGCCGACCTCGATGCCATTCTCAAGCTCACCGCCCCCTTCGAGCGCGAGCTGATCCTGGAGATCACTGACGCCAACGGCGAGTTGCAGAAGATAAACGCCCTCCGTCAGGTCGTCCTCGGGGAACTGAATGAACTGCGATAGACCGGCCATCCTGGCATGCGTGCTGCTGGCCGGCGCCGCCTTGACGGCGCTGGCCACGACCGCCAGCCAGACGGTGACCGCTCAGACCCAGCGGGCCCTGGCCGCCCTGAGGGAAAAGGACTTCGCCCTGGCCGAACGCATCGCCCTCTCGGCCGCCCAGGCCCAGCCCGAGCGCGCCTGGCGGACCTGGCTGATCGTCGCCACCGCCCGGGAGCGCCGGCGGCAGTTCGAGGCGGCCACCGACGCCTACCGCGAGTTCCTCGCCATGTGCCGCTGCCCATCCGAGAGAACCTACGTACTGGAACGCATCCGGCAGTGCCAACGTGCCGCCAACCCGCCCCGGCCACCACTGCCGATCTCGAAGCGGCTGGGGCCCGCACAGCGACAGAGGCTGGCCAGGGTCCAGCAGCGCCTGTGGACCGAGTCCTCCCAGCATTTCCTGGTGCGGGCCCACAATGCCGAACTGGCCAAACTGGTGGCCGAGCAGGCGGAGACATCGCTGGAGCGCATCTGCCAGATCATCCTGCCCGGACAGGTCTATCCCCACAGCGTGGACGTGTACGTCTGGCCCACTGTCGAGGAGTACCTCAAGCACGCCGCCACCGCCCCGGAATGGGCCGGCGGGTCCTTCAGCATCAAGCGCAGCGACGACGGACAGGTCGTGCGGCGCATCGACCTGACCCAACTGGACGGGCAGGGTCGCTTCGACACCAACACGCTCGACCGCACCCTGCCGCACGAGATGTGTCACCTGGTGCTGGCCGAGTACTTCGGCGATGCCCACTGCCCGCTGGCCCTGAACGAAGGCCTGGCCATGATGGCCGAGGCCACGGTGGACAACCGCCGGCTGCTGCTGGCGGGGGCGGCGCTGGCCGGCTCCGGGCGCATCCCGTTGCCCGAACTGCTGCGCATGGAGCGCTGTGAAAGCGACAACGCCGAGGTCTTCTACGCCGAGTCCTTCAGCCTGGCGGCGTACCTGCACGCCCGGCTCACGGCGGATGAGTTCCGGGAGATGCTGGAGCACATCAAGACGGGCCTGCCCCTGGACGAAGCCCTCCAGCGCGCCCTCTACGTCCCGCCCGACGAACGCTTCCTGGCCCGACTGGACAAGGCCTGGCAGACCGAGGCCATCCGCCAGTCACAGTTCCTCAGGGCACTGGAACCCACCATGACCGCCAGCCGGTGAATCGCCGCCGGTCCCACCTGGCTGCCCGAACGACCAGCCCAACCGCCGCCCTGCCAAAGCCGTTGCCAATGCCGGCCGATGTGGGTTATGATTCCCGCAGGCCGCGGCGCCGGCACGAATCTCACAAGG
>MVCS01000092.1 GCA_002049885.1 Planctomycetales bacterium 4484_123
CCCTCCATGCGGTCGATGGCGAAGACGATGCGGGTGATGGTGGCCCCGGCCTGGGTGAGCGTCTCGGCGGCGGCCAGCGCCGCCCCGGCGGTGGTGCCCACGTCCTCCACCAGCAGCACGCGTTTGTCCCGCACCGGCGTGCCCTCGATGCGCCTGGCCGTGCCGTGGTCCTTGACCGCCTTGCGGACGATGGCGAAGGGCTTGCCGCAGGCCAGCGCGGTGGCCGCGGCCAGGGCGACCGCCCCCAGCTCCGGCCCGGCGATGACCTCGGCGTCGGCGGCGAACTCGGCCATCCGCCGGCCGAACTCCGCCAGCACGTCCGGAGCGGTCTCGAAGAGGTACTTGTCCAGGTAATATTTGCTTCGCCTGCCGCTGCGGAGCACGAAGTCGCCCTCCAGGTAGGCCACCTCCTTGACCCGCGCAGCCAACTGTTCCTTGGTCATGGCCATCGTCTTCACCCGGCCGGGGGCCTTCTTCGGGCACTGCCCGTACCACAGTTCGCCCCGGCGGTCAACGACCCGCCCCGGCGGGGAGTCGTCGGAAACCGGGCCTCTCCACTCCGCCCTTCCGGGCTATCGCGGTGCGCTCGTCGCGGTCCGCGCCGATTTCGCGGCGACCTCGGCGGCCAGGGCGAAGAGCTGGTCGCTGCGACGCTGGAAGCCGGAGCTGAGGTAGTACAGCCAGTTGATGTCGGCACCGCTGCGGGTCCGCAGCAACGCCCGGATGCGCTCGTCCAATAGGCCCTGTGCCCGGCGGGCGAGCTGGTCGCCCAGTGCCGCCCGGCGTGCCTGGTCGGTCAGGGCTCGCTCGATGAAGACCTTGGCCTCAGCCTCCTGGGAACCCTCGCGGAGCATCTCCAGGCGGACGGTCGCCACGGGCCCGCCGGGGGCGGGGAACAGAACGTAGGCGGTGGAGTTGGCCAGCGTCAACTGGGCCCAGGAGCTGATGCGGTATCGGCCCAGGAGCGGCCAGAGGCGGTTGTACCGGCCTGGAATCAGGTTCCAGAAGTCGGCCCCCATGCGGCCCATGCCGTGAATGCCGGCTGAGAGGGCGCCCTCCAGCGCCAGCCGGTACCTCAGTGGCGGGGCCGCGGTGCGAATGGTCCCCACGGTGTTGCTGCCGGCGCGAGGGAAGGTGACCCGCAGGAAGGGGCTCTTCCAGCCGTACAGGTGCTTCTGGGCGGGGTCCGGCGCCACCGGCGCGCCCCAGACGTCGGCGAGGTATCCCACCGGCTGGCCGTGGAGCTTGTATGCCCGGGCGTGCGAGTGCACCACCCAGGGCACATCCGGCGCGACGGCGCGAAGGTCCTCGACGGCGGCCTTGTTGGGTCGGCTGTCGCCGGCGACGCCGAACATCATCGAGCCCGCCAGGCCGTGCGCAGCCAGGATGCGGCGGACGCCGGCCACCACCGGCTGCCAGAACTCGCGGACCTCCTGGCTGCCCCAGCGCGGGCCCTCGGCCCCGGTGAGCTTGCCCGTGGCAGGGTCCAGCAGCGTATAGAGCATGCCGCTGCCTTGGCGCTCGGCATGGCCCAGGTAGCTGCTGCCGGTGTAGGGCTCCCAGATGTACAGGCAGACCACCGGGGGCCTCTTGAGATACCTGGCCGCAACGGCGACGTACCTCTCCACGATGCTGAAGTCGTGCTTGAACGCTCCGTCGGTCCGGCGGATCCAGCGCACCATGGAGTGCTCGTTGCCCAGGTGGGTCTGCCTGAGGAGGGGAATGAAGACCACCTTGTCACCGACCTGGCCCAGCAGGCGGAAGGATTGCTCGATCAGCTTCCAGTGCCGCTGGGACCACATCGGGACCTTGTACTTCATGGCCAGGGACTCCGGCGACTGCACCAGCCCCAGGTGACTGGTGAACTCGGCCGGGTCGGGAGCGGTCCAGGCGTGGACCTTGAGTTTCACCGGCACGGTCAACGGCCTGTGCCCGGCGGCGGCGACCGTCACCGACCCGGCGTACTCGCCGGGGGTGGCGTCCTTGGGAACCCGGACGGTCAGCCAGATTGGAAGCGTCACGCCTGCCTGGCCCTTGGCCGGCTCGAGCTGCCGGGGCGGGGTTTCAGTCAGGCCCTCGAAGCGCCGCGTCCCGCGCGGGTAGCGCCCGCCGGTGCCCCACTCCACCACCTGGCCCAGCAGCCCGTAGCGGAGCTTGACAGCGCTGGCCGGGATGGGCCTGCCACGACCGGCGGGCCTCAACTCGGTGACCCGGACCTCCAAGCCCTTCACCGGCCCGTCGCAGCCCAGCACGATCTGCCCGCTATGGGTGCCGTTGCGCACGCCGATGATGGAGACGGGTCTTACCGGCTCGCAGGTCTCGCCGTAGTCGCCACTCTGGACGCTGCACGTTACCGGGTGGTTCCAGAGCTGAAGGCCCGCGGGCCGGGCGACGTTGGGTACCACGGTCGAGCTGGCCGGGGCGGTCAGTTCCAGGCCCTCGAAGGCGAGCATGGCCCACCAGCAGTAGTTCTTGGAGTGGCGCACCGGCTTGCCCGTCAGCAGCACCTCGGCCGTTGGTGCCCGGTGCAGCTCGATGGCCAGCACGTTGACGCCCTTGCGCAGCAGCCTTGCCGGGATGCGGACGCCGGTCAGGTCGCGCCGGCGCAGGCGGAAGCGGTCGGCGTAGGTCCTGGGGTCGCCGAAGCCACGCCGCAGCACGAAGCCCTCGGGGTTGAGGTAGGCCTCCTTGGGGTAATCCTCGGCGCAGGTCAGCGGCTGGAGCTCGCCGGCCGGCAAGTGCGACCGGGCCACCTCCCGGCCATTGACGTACACCACCGTCCCGCCGCGGAAACCCAGCGAAAGCCGCAACTCACCGGCGCGGGCCGGGTCGGCCACCATGAACTTGCCACGCAGGGCCAGCAGCGCGATCTCGCGCGTCCCGGCAGGGACCGGCCCCTTGAACCGCGGCCAGGTGCTGTCGTCAAAGTCCACTTCGCGCCAGTTCGCCGGCGGCAGCGGGGTGCAGACCGTTGCGGCCTCGACGGACTTCTTCCGGCGTTGCCAGCCGTACCGACCCCTGCGAACGAAGCAGGCGTCCCGCAACACCAGCTCGCCCGAGGCCAGCCGGACGCGCTCGGAGGCCCAGACCGCATGGCAACGCCAGTAGCTGCCGACGTTGAGTATGGTTTTGACCGCCGACGCGGCGCCGGCCTGCTCCCTCTCGGCAGCCGGCATGCAGGCTGCACACACGCCCACCACGAACAGTGATACCCGAAGGCCCATCCATCACTCCTCGCTCACTCCCCCCGACCCATGCCGGACTCGATGCCGGGGCGGTCCCGCCTCCCGCCGGACTTCTCAACCCGCCACCGACGGCGGGCGTTCCGGGCGACCTTACATTTCCGGCAGGTCCGTGTCGAGGTCGGGCCGATGCTCACCTGTCCGCCTTGTGCCCGGGCCGGCGGCGAAATCGCCCGGGGCAGCGGGAACGGGTTTGGCCTAAAATGGGCCGATCATGCAGATACTGGTGGTGGCCGGCTTCATCGTGGTGAAGGTGTTGATGCCGGCGGGCATCTCGGTACCGACATGGGCGCTGGTGGCGGGGGTGGTCTGCTACATGGCCGTCGCCTACGGCTTGACCTGTGCGACCAGGGAGGTGGGTCTGCGTCGGCTGATGGGTCACCCCGCGGCGGGCCGGCCGGGCAAGCTGCCGGTGCTGATGGCGGCCGGGACGCAGGCATACCTGGTGGTCGGGCTGGCGGCGTTGATGCTGGCCGGCTGGGGCGGGCTGGTCAGGGCCGTGCCGCAGGTGGGTTCGGCCCCCCTGGTGGGCGAGCTGGTGGCCCTGGGGCCCTTCGTGGCCGGCCTGCTGCTGCATTGGTGGGGCATCTATCCGCTGGAGCAGGCGCTTCGGCTGCGCTTCGTGCAGGAGATGGCCATGCGGGGCGAGTCGATCCCGCGGGGCTGGTCGCGGCGGGGGTACGTGGGCTTCCAGGTTCGGCACAGCCTGTTGTTCGTGCTGGTCCCGGTGGGGGCGGTGGTGTTCATTCACGACGTGCTGGCGCTGTTGCAGCAGGCCGGCGTACTGGGCCAGCCCGCCGCCTGGGCGGCGGGGGCCGTGCTGGGCGGAGGTGTGTTCCTCCTCATCCCCGCGGTGATCGTGCGCATCTGGCGGACCCGCCCGCTGCCGGCCGGCCTGCTGCGCGATCGACTGGAGGCCTGCTGTCGCCGCGCGGGCCTGGCCTACCGGGACATCGTGCTGTGGGAGACCGGCGGGGTGGTGGCCAACGCCGCGGTGATGGGGCTGGTCGGGCCGGTGCGGTACATCCTGCTCTCGGACGTGCTGCTTTCGCACCTGCCGCTCGAGGGCGTGGAGGCGGTATTCGCCCACGAGGCCGGTCACGTCGCCCACCGGCACATCGCCTACATGGTGGTGTTCACCGTGGGGTTGCTGTCGTTGTGCTCGGCGGGCGTGGAGGCGGCCGCCGGGTGGCTGGGCCTGCCGGCGGAGCACTTGGCGGTGCAGATTCCCGCCCTGGCGGCGGTGGCGGGGCTGTGGACCTGGCTGTTCGGCCTGCTGAGCCGGCAATTCGAGCGCCAGGCGGACGTCTTTGCCGCCGCGGCCTGCACTGCCGAGGCCGGGCGCCCGGGGACGCTGACCGCCCGGGGGGTGGAGGTCTTCGGGGAGGCACTGCTGACCATCGGCCGGCTGAATGGCATCTCGCCGACCAAGCGCAATTTCCGACACGGGTCCATCCAGAGCCGACTCGACTACCTGACCCGGCTGGCCGCCAGGGGCATGGGGCCGGCGGAGGTGGACAGGCAGGTCCAGGCCATCAAACTGGCCCTATGGGCCCTCCTGGCCGCTGGCCTGGCTGCCCTGGCGGCGGTGGCGGCGACGGGCGGCCAAGGGGGCTGAAGCGGGCCCGACCACTTGGCGCAATCGCCGGCGCCACCAGACTGTGCGCTCGCGCAGCGGGGGGGTGAATTCCCTTTCCGGCCGTCTTGGCCTCCGGCCGCTGTGAATCGTACCTTTCAGGTGTAAGAACTGTCCGCGGCGGGCGCCGTGGGCACCCGCCGCGAGTCCCTCGCCCACAGGAGGCGTGATGGAAAAGCCTCGCACAGATATCCGGGGGCGGGTGCTGGTCATGGACGAAGACCGGGCCCGTTTGGCCCGCCGGTGCGGTCAGTTGACCGCCGCCGGCTGGCAAGTAGTGCCGGCCACGGAGACCGTCGCGGCCCTGGCGGCCGTCCGCGCCGGGCCGGTGGACCTCGTCCTGCTGTGGGTATCGGCCGACCAGGCCGAGGCCATGGACCTACCCGGGGTGCTGCGGCTGGCGGCCGACGTGCCCCACCTGCCGGTGGTCATCCTGGCCCCGGCACCGGCGGAAGAGACGCGCTGCCAGTTCCTCGACGGCGGGGCCGACGAGATCGTCCCGGACGAGATCTCCTCCCAGGAGCTCGCCGCCCGCATGCGCGCCCTGATGCGGGTGAAGGTCCTTCAGGACGAGCTGCGGGCGTCCCGGGCGGCGCTGTCGGCCTCGCTGGCGCGGGAACGCGGCCTGCTGGCCCAGCTCCGCCGCGACAACGCCCACCTGCTGACCCTGTGCAGCACCGACCCGCTGACCCACCTGTACAACGTCCGCCACTTCGACTCCATCCTGGAAAGCGCCTTCAAGATCGCCCGGCGATACGACCGTGACCTCTCGGTGCTGGTGCTGGACCTGGACCACTTCAAGGTGATCAACGACACCCACGGCCACCCCAGCGGCGACTATGTCCTCAAAGAATTCGCCGTCATCCTCAAGCGCACCGTGCGCGACTCAGACGTGGTGGCACGCACCGGGGGCGAGGAGTTCAGCATCATCCTGCCGGACGCCACCAGGGACCAGGCGCGCCAGTTCGCGGAGCGCATCCGCCGGGCCGTGCGACGGCGAAAGTTCATCGTGTACGGCCAGGCCATCCATGTGACCACCTCCATCGGGGCAGCCAGCTACCCCCAGGATGCCGAGATCACCGAGGCACACATGCTGACCTACTTCGCCGACCAGGCCCTGCTGCGGGCCAAGCAACTGGGCCGGGACCGCCTGGTGTGCTTCGAGGAACTGGAGCCCGCCGAGCGGCACGGCCTGCGCTGGCGATTCCTGGCCGCCGAACCGGGCCGCCTCGGCCGGCCGGTCCTGCCGGCGGGCACGGACCAGCGACGCTGAGCCCCGGCCGGAGGGGCTTCACCCGGCCACTGGGAAAGTGCCCACGGCACGCCCCCAAGAAACCCTCCAGAGGCCCTGCACCTGCTCCC
>MVCS01000093.1 GCA_002049885.1 Planctomycetales bacterium 4484_123
CCGCGGGCGGCCGTGGCCAGGTTCGCAGAGGCCGGAAAACCCCTGCCCAAGAAGGACCTGGGCATGATGGCCATGACCTACGGCAGCGTGTACGTGGCCCAGGTGGCCATGGGCGCCAACGACGCCCAGTGCGTCCGCGCCTTCGTGGAGGCCGAGAGCTACCCCGGGCCCAGCCTCATCATCGCCTACTGCCACTGCATCCCCGCACACGGCATCGACGGCGTGACCGGTTTCCGGCAGCAGAAACTGGCCGTGCAGTCCGGGGCCTGGCTGCTGTACCGCTTCGACCCCCGGCTGGCCGAGCAGGGCAAGAACCCGCTGCAACTGGACAGCAAGGCCCCCACCATCCCCCTGCCGGACTACGCCTACAACGAGACCCGTTACACCATGCTCACCAAGAGCCGGCCCGAGGAGGCCCGCCGACTCATGGAGCTGGCCCAGCAGGACGCCACCAATCGCTGGCGCCTGTACGAACAACTCGCCGGCCTGAGCTCCACCGAGCAGGCTGATGAGCAGGCCCAGCAATAGCCGGCCCCGGCCCGGGGACCTGAATGAACCATCCGCGCCGCATCCACCCAGCGGCGCCCTGCGCCGAGCTACCCGGCCAGGGACAAATCCGATATAAAGGCCGGCATGATCATCACGATTGACGGGCCGGCGGGCTCGGGAAAGAGCACCGCCGCCCGACTGCTGGCCAAGACGCTGGGCATCGCCTATCTCGACACCGGGGCGACCTACCGCGCGCTGACCCTGGCGGCCATGCAGCGGGAGCTGAACCTCGCCGACGAGGCCGCCCTGGCAGACCTGGCCGGCCGGCTCGACCTGCACATGGAACCGGCCGAGACCGGAACGGTGGTGGTGCTCAACGGCCAGGACGTCTCGGCCGAGATCCGCACCGCCGAGGTGACGGACAAGGCCCACCATGCCGCCGACTCGCCCGCGGTGCGGGCGGTCCTGGTCACGCTGCAGCGGCGAATCGGCGAGGAGCTGGCCCGGCGCAGCGGCGGGGTCGTGGCCGAGGGACGCGACCAGGGCTCGGTGGTCTTCCCCGACGCCGACGTGAAGTTCTACCTGGACGCCTCGCCGGAGGTCCGCGCCCGCAGGCGCTACGAGGAGATGGCCGCCCGAGGCGAGGACGTGAGCCTCCAGCAGGTCCTGGAGGCCATCCGCAGGCGCGACCAGCGCGACCGGAGCCGCCCGGCCGGGCCGCTGGTCAGGCCGCCGGGCGCCATCGAGATCGACACCAGCGACATGACGGTCGAGCAGATGGTCAGCGAGCTGCTGCGCTGGGTGCGGAGGGCCCGATGAAGCGCCTGCCCTCGCATCCGCACCCGCTGCTCCGGCACTGGCGCCCGCCGGCGGGCGTGCCCGCGCCGAACCTGTGGTACCGGCTCTGCCGGGTGTCCTTCCAGATGCTGGCCGTGGCCCTGTGGCGTGTGGAGGTCTTCAACCGGCACTACGAGCCGCCGCGGGGTTCGGCCTTGTACATATCCAACCACCAGAGCTTCCTGGACCCGCCGCTGATGAGCCTGGCCCTGCGCAGGCCGATGAACTTCATGGCCCGTGAAAGCCTCTTCCGCGCCCGGCCCTTCGCGCGCTTCATCACCTCGCTGAACGCCTTCCCGGTCAAACGGGCCAGCGCCGACACCGCCGCCTTGAAGGAAGCCCTGCGCCGGCTGCGGCGCGGCGAGCAGTTGGTGGTCTTTCCCGAGGGCACCCGCACCGCCGACGGGCGCATCGGCCCGTTCCTGCCGGGGGTGGCCCTGCTGGCGCGCCGGGCGGCCGAGTGGGTCGTGCCGGCCCTCATCGAGGGCGCCTTCGAGGCCTGGCCGAGGACACGCCCGCTGCCGGTGCCCGGGCGGATCGTCGTGGCCTACTGCCGGCCACTGTGCCGGGAGGACGTCCGCCGGCTCGGCGACGCCGGCCTGCTGGAAGAGGTCCGGCGCCGGCTGATCGCCATGCAGGGCGAAATCCGCCGGCGGATGGGCAGGCGCCCGCTGTGCTATGATTGAAGCGACCCGGCCGTAGAAGGAGACTGGACCCGACCATGAACGCGAGACGATACAAGCACCTCTTCGGCCCGGTGCCGTCGCGCCGCCTGGGCCGGAGCCTCGGCGTTGACCTGGTGCCCTACAAGGTCTGCACCTACGACTGCATCTACTGCCAGTTGGGCAGGACCACGACCAGGACCACCTGCCGGGCCCAGTACGTGCCCACCGAGGAGGTGCTGGCCGAGCTGCACGAGGCCCTGACTGAGCCCGACCTGTGCGACTACGTGACGCTCTCCGGCTCGGGCGAGCCGACGCTGCACCGCGACGCCGGACGGGTCATCGCCGCCATCAAGGCCATGTCCGGCATCCCGGTGGCGGTGTTGACCAACGGGTCGCTCTTGCACGAGCCCGAGGTCCGCCGGGCCCTGTTGCCGGCGGACCTGGTGGCACCGTCGCTGGACGCCGGCGACGCCGAGACCTTCCGGCGGATCAACCGGCCATGCCCGGAAATCTCCTTCGAGCGGATGGTGGATGGCCTGAAGGCCTTTCGCCGCGAGTACACGGGCCAGTTGCACCTGGAGGTGCTCTTCTGCGCGGGCATCAACGACGGCGACGAGCAGGTCGGCAAGATCAGGACCATCATCGACGAGGTCAACCCGGACCGCATCGACGTAAACACTGTCACGCGTCCGCCGGCCGAGGCCGAGGCCAAGGCCGTACCGCCGGAACGGCTGGCTCACATCTGCCTGCTGCTGGGCGCCAAGGCCCACCCCATAGCCGGCGGGCCCGAGGACGCCGACCGCGCCGGGCCGATCACCGCCGCGGACCTGCTGGCCCTGCTTCGCCGCCGGCCGTGCACGCTCGAGGACCTCGCCGCCGGTCTCCGGTGCCACCGCTGGGAGGCCGCCAAACTGCTGGAGCGGCTCTGCCGGGAAGGCAAGGCGCATACGCGCCAGCAGGGCGAGAAGGTGTACTATTTCGTGCCGGAGCCGACCTAGCGACTTCCGAGCCGGGCATCCGCCGAGCCCGACCGATGCTGTGAACGGAAAGGACTGCAATGATGGTTGAGTTGACCGGCCAAGTGCAACCGGACGCCGAGGCACTGCTGGCCAACCTGCGGCGAGAGGGCACCCCCAAGCGGGTGCACTACATGGAACTGTTCCTGGACGCGGAGATAAAGGAGGCCGTCTGCGCCAGGTTCGGCATCGGTGCGGAACTCAGCCCGGACGAGCCGTTCTTCGAGCAGAAACGGGAAATCGCGCTACAGAGATTCCTCGGCTATGATTACGTATGTACATCCTTAGACCTAGTCATGCCGCTGCATCTCGTCACCGCCGACGACGCCGCCCAGCTGCCGAAGGCCCATGGCCGGGAATACATGGAAGAACACGCCGGGCCGATCACCTCCTGGGAGGACTTCGAGCGCTATCCCTGGCCCGACCCGGCCACCGCCGACGACCGCGCGCTGGCGTGGTACAATGACAACCTTCCCGAGGACATGTGCCTGATAGCCGAGTGCGGCGCGCACTTCTGCGAATGGCTGACCTGGCTGATGGGCTACGAGACGCTCTGCTACGCCCTGTACGACCAGCGCGACCTGGTAGAGGCCATCTGCCGGAAGATAACCGACATCTGCCGCGGCGTGCTGGAGCGACTAAAGGACTACGACCGCATCGCCGCCGTCTGGGGCAGCGACGACATGGGCTTCAAGACCGCCACCTTGATCTCGCCCGACGACATCCGCCAGTTCGTGCTTCCGGGACACAAGATGGCCGCCGAGTTCGCCCACCGGCAGGGCTGGCTGTACCTGCTGCACTCCTGCGGCAACCTGCGCGAGATAATGCCCGACATCCTCGACGACGTGCGGGTGGACGCCAAGCACAGCTTCGAGGACACCATCGAACGCATCACCGACGCCAAGCGCGAATACGGCGACCGCATCGCGGTGATAGGCGGCATCGACGTGGACTTCCTCTGCCGGGCCGACGAACAGGCCATCCGCAAGCGCGTGCGCGAGACGCTGGAGGTGTGCATGCCCGGCGGGGGGTACTGCCTGGGCTCGGGCAACTCCGTGGCCAACTACGTGCCGCTGGACAACTACCTGGTCATGCTGGACGAGGGCCGCCGCTTCGCCTGAAGGCGTCCGCGGCCAGCCGGTGGCCGGGCTCCCCCTCTCCCCCGCCGGGGACGGCGGCCGGGGCTAGCCGCTCAGCGCTTCAATGGCCGAGAGCACCTCTTGCCCGGTCACGTCGTCGAAGATGGCCGCCCTGCCCAGCCCCACCGGCAGCACGAAGCGCACCACCCCGCCCCGGGCCTTCTTGTCGTGGGCCATGATCTCCCTCAGCCGGCCCGGCTCGCACGCCTCGGCCGGCAGGTCGGGCAGGTCGGCGAACCGCACCGGCAGCGACAGGGCCGAGAGCACCTCCCGCACCCGCCGCTCCTCGTCCGCCGTGATGAGCCCCCTGCCCGCGGCGATCCGGCAGGCGGCGACCATGCCCAAGGCCACCGCCTGACCGTGCCGGACGCGCCCGTACCCGCCCGCCGCCTCGATGGCATGGCCCAGGGTGTGGCCGAAGTTCAGGTGCGCCCGCTCGCCCGCCTCGCGCTCGTCGCCGGCGACCACGGCCGCCTTGATGGCCACGTTGCGGGCAATCAGCTTCGCCAGCATCTCGGCCTCGGCCGACAGCAGGGCCGGGGCCTGGCGCTCGATGAAATCCAGCAGCGACCGGTCACGAATGACCGCGTGCTTGACGCACTCGGCCAGGCCGTTGATGAGTTCCGCCGGCGGCAGCGTCTTCAGCACGGCGGCGTCGATGACCACCGCCCGGGGCTGATGGAACGCCCCGATGAGGTTCTTGCCCGCGGGGGCGTCCACGGCCGTCTTGCCGCCCACGGAGGCGTCCACGTCGGCCAGCAGGGTGGTGGGCACGATGATGAACTCAAGCCCGCGCAAGGCCGTCGCCGCCACGAACCCGGCCAGGTCACCCACCACCCCGCCGCCCAGGGCGACAATCAGCGTCGCCCGGTCGATGGGCGGGGAAAGCCCCAGCAGCCGGTTGATCACGTCCCCGTAGGTCGCCAGGTCCTTGTGCTCCTCGCCGGCGGGGAAGTCCAGCACCTCCACCCGCAGGCCGGCGGAGACCAACGATCGGCTCACCGGCTCGGCATACAGCGGCCGGACGTTGGAGTCGGTGATGATTACGGCCCGGCCAGCGGGGGCGACCTCCGCCGCCGCCGGGCCTACTTCTGCCAGCACGCCCACGCCGACCTGCACCTCATACGAGCGGTCGGCCAACTCAACGACAATGGTCTCGACAATCGGCATCTGTGCCCTCGCCCGTCCGGCCCGACTCGCGCCGGTAGGCCTGGACCTCTCGAACGAGCCGTTCGTCCACGTCGCCGGCCTGCTCCGCCCCGTTTCCCTCGACCGGCCCGGCCTCGAAGCGCAGCGGCTTGTACTCCGGCCCCCTTCTGCGCACGCGCGCGGCCCGCCGCCAGATGAACACGAAGACCACCAACAGCAGCACCACCAGGCCCACCAACAGCAGCACCGGCGTGGGCATGGTCGAACTCGGCACCCAGCCGCGCAGGCCCAGGTCGCGGGCGATGATCACCGGATACTCGTGGGTCTTGGCGGGGTCGCCGCCGGTGGCCGGGTCCTCCGGCAGCGTCACCAACTTGTAGAACAGCCCGGCCAGCCGGATGCGCCGGCCCTGGGCGATCCGCTCCGGCGGCGGGTACGGCAGCATCACAATCAACGGCCTGAACTCGCCCGTGGCCAGCTCCCGCAGGTGAACCATGTACACCGGGCCGGCATAGTAACTGGTCGGCGAGGCGTAACGCGACCAGTCCTGCTGATGGATGAAGGCGCCCTCGATGCGAATCAATCGGCCCCGGTAACGCCCCGGCTCGCGCCAGAGGTTCTTGACGTTGGGCCGGTCGGCCTCAGCCAGGGCCGCAGGCCCCGCCGGCAGCATCGCCGCCCGTCGCAGCAGCACCGACAGGGCCAGCGAATCCAACTGCCCGTCCCTGTCGCGGACGTCCTCCAGGATGGCCCTTTCGGACCGGTCGTAGGCCAGGGCCTCCTGAACGGTCCTGGCCGGGATGATGGGCTTGGGCGCCGGCTGGGTGGGCAGGGCCAGCTCCAGCGGAGGGGATGGTGCGGTGGCAGCAGGCCGGGGCGTCGCCGGGCCGGAGAGGACGCGGGACGACCCCGCCAGCGCCGCGGCGGCGAGGGCGAGCA